>RFNX01000291.1 GCA_009926905.1 Flavobacteriales bacterium | reverse complement strand
ACATAAAACGGATAGCAAATACCGTGTAAGAACTTCATCGCGCGAATTGAAAACATTTGATGTTGTTATTGCTCCGTCGAAAAAAGACTCCGCTAATTTCAATAGAGAATTATCTAAATTAAAAACTGAATTTTCTAAAACTACAAACGATTCTTTATTTGTTCAAACTTTTAGCGAAAACAAAATATATTTCAGTGACAAACGTGCAACAGCTGTACCTGACGGAAATGAAAAAGCAAATCGTTTCCAAACGTATCCAAGAGATTATGATACAATTTTTAAATTGGCGAAAATTGGTCAAATCGTAGGTCCATATGTATCTAAAGAAAACGTTGTAATTTCCAAAGTGATTGGATTTACACCATCAAGATTAAAGGCAAGGCATTTATTAATCTCAACTAAAAATCCAAAAGACGGTAAAGATTTAACAGGAAAGGAATTAGCTGCAAAAAGTAAAACTGCCGATAGCTTACTGAAAGTGATTAATAAAGATAATTTTGCTGATTTAGTTACAAAATTCTCTGAAGATCCAGGTTCAAAAACAACTGGTGGGTTATATGACAATTTCCTTGAAGGTGAAATGGTTAAAGAATTTGGAGGTTTTTGTGCAACAGCTCCAATTGGTAAAATTGCAATTGTCAAGACAGATTTCGGATTCCATATCATTGAAGTAATGGACAGAGATAATTCTAAATTCCCATTGTTAGTTTCTGTTTCTAAAGTGTTCAAAGCAACTGAAGAAACTATCGCAAATAAAGAAAGTGAAGTAAACAATATTCTTTATAAACTCGATAGCAAAATTTCTAAAGAAAAGGATTTAGCTAAAAAAGTAGCGTTGTTTGACACAATTGTTCGCAAAGCAAATTATTTTGCTCGTCCTATTTCAATTGAAGACAACAGCCCAAAAGTTTATGGTTTTAGTTCTTCAATGTCAGCTGATAAAATCTTAGAATTGGCTTATGCTGAAAATGTTGAAGTTGGTTCATTGTCTCCATATCCGATTAAAGATAAAGACAAATACGTTATCGCAATGGTAACTTCAATCAAAGAAAAAGGTGAGCCTAAATACGAAGACGTAAGAGCTCAAATGGAAAAAGAATTGATTGAGGAGAAAAAAGCGAAACGATTTATGAATCAAATGGCGAAAGATAAAAAATTAGAAGCCATTGCTAAAAGAGCTAACACAACGGTTGAAAAAGCTGAAATCACTTTTAGTAACCCTCAAATTGCAAATGGTTATGAGCCAGAAATCGTTGGTCAATTGTTTTCAGCTATCAAAGATGGTGCGAAAACAAAACCTTTGAAAGGGAAAGCAGGAGTTTATGTGATTAAAGTAATTAAAACTACGAAAGCTCCAGCTGCAGCAAACTACAATCAAGAAAGAGAGCAAATGCTCACAAACCTCAAAAATAGTTTACAAGGTCAAATATTAGGTGGTTTAAGAAAAACTGCTGAAATCGTTGACAATAGAAAATTGAACACGCTTAGAGTTAGATTATAATCACTCTTCGATGTTAAAGTCAGAAATTAGAGCCCTTTTCAAACAAAAACGAAAAGGGCTTTCTTTTTTAGAATTAAATCGTAATTCAAAACAAATCACTCGTTTGATTCTTGAGCAATTCGATTTCAAAAACAGAAACGTAAGTATTTTCCTTCCGATTGAAAAACACAAAGAGTTCGATTCCTATTCTTTGTTAGAAACATTAATAAAACAAAGTGCAACACCAATAGTATCAAAGTCAAATTTTGAAGATGGTAGTATGACGCTTTTCAAATATGAAAATGCAGATCAATTGGAAATAAATTCATTTGGAATACCAGAGCCAAAGTTCGGTGAAACAGTTTCGGAATCTCTTTTAGAGTTTGTTCTTGTTCCTTTGCTAGCAATAGATAAACATGGAAATCGTGTGGGCTACGGAAAAGGATTTTACGACAAATTATTAGCTAAATGCAATCCTGAATGCATTACAATTGGAATCAACTTGTTTAATGAATTGATTGAAATAGACGATTTGAATCCTTACGATGTTCGTTTAAACTATTGCGTCACACCAAACTTCATATATGACTTCAAACGATAACAAAAACCAAGGACGTTATCACTTACTGGCCATTTTTTTGATTCCGTTAAACATGATGGCACTTTTCCTTTTCGAAGCAATATGGGCTAAAGTTGCAATTCCAGTTGCAAGTGCAATAATAGCTTACTTACTACTTAAAAAATAGGAAGTTCACTAATAGAAATAAGATCAGATTACTTTAAGAAGTTCTCGTAAAAGTCTGTAATTGTGTAAACACGATTCTCAACAATCACATTTTGAATTTGATTTGCTGATAGAAAACGAATGATAATTCTTCTTGAATTCTCATCATTTGTTATCATATTGAAAGTTACTTCGTGATTTTGTGCATTAAAATTCACTGTAAAGGTTTTCTCATAATAAGCTGCATAAGTATCCACATCTTCAGCAGTGACCTCAGTTGGAAGTTTAACAATTATTTTTCCTGCATCTTTCCCTTGAGTCAAAGAGATTTTGGTTCCACAAACAGCCGTATTTCTATCTTGAGCAAAAGTTACAGTTGTTCCAATTAAAAAAACCACTGCAAAGAGAAACTTTTTCATAACTTATTTATTAGATTTAACGCTAAGCTACAAATTATATTCCAAACTTTATTCAAATGGTAAAATTGTGTGCATTTTATTTAGAAAATCAAATTGAAGCTGGTTGTGATGAAGCTGGGAGAGGTTGTTTAGCTGGACCTGTGGTTGCTGCATCCGTTATACTAAATGATGATTTACCAATTGAAGCGCTAAATGACTCTAAAAAATTATCTGAAAAAGTTCGTTACACACTTAAAAGTGAAATAATTGAGAAAGCTAAAGCTTATGGAGTTGGAATTGTGTGTGAAAAGGAGATTGATTCCATAAATATTTTGAATGCAAGTATCCGCGCGATGCACTTGGCCGTTAACGAATTAAATACTAAACCTGAATTTCTGCTGATTGATGGCAATCGTTTTCATCGTTATGAGAACATTCCGCATTTATGTATTATCAAAGGTGATGGGAAATATCAATCCATTGCTGCTGCGTCTATTTTAGCCAAAACCGTACGCGACGAAATTATGAACCAATTACATTTGGAATATCCAGTTTACAATTGGAAAAAAAATAAGGGTTATCCGACTAAAGATCATCGAGAGGCTATTGAAAAATACGGTCCTTCACCTTATCATCGTCAAACGTTCAAGCTTTTAGCTGATAAACCAAATGCAACTTTATTTGATGAATTTCCAGAGGTGTTTAAATAGATTCTTTTACAACCACATAAACAAAGCTTTGTTAATTTAAACTTCGACTTGCAAGATTCAGCCTAACTTATAGCACTACTTTTACTTAAAAAAATAATGATTAAGCGCATTTTGCCATTTTTCATCATCATTCTATGTGTTGCCTGGTCAACATTTATTTCGATTGAATTACTTTCTGCTGATAGTACTGAAGACTTCAAAAATTATTTTAATAAAACAGACCATCAACTATTGGTGATTCATCACGCTGAAGAAATAGATTGGAATTCAGAAAATTTTCAGATTTTACCTAGTAATCAAACACTTGCACTTTCTATATTGCCCAAATTAAAAAATAAAGCTTCTTTTTTCATCAGTTCAAAACGCCCACTTTTTGTAATTGAGAAAAAAGATAATTGGACAGAACAAGATGTTTCAAAATTGCTTTCAAATGGGATTTTTAAATTTGAAATGAATGGAAAGAAAAGTTTCAAATTCGGAGATTTTGATGGTAATTACATTGGTAATCAATTAGTTTTATTTAAAGGAACTATTGGTTTCACTTCCATTAATTACACAAACATTGATAAAAAATCTTCATACAGTATAATTGATTTCGAAGAAAATCAAACAGTTACAACTGATATTTATCAAAAAGAAGACAAAACGTATCGTTATAAACACAAAGAACTTCCATTTACAAAAGCAACTACAAAAGATGACAAAAAGCTTTTTTCAAGTGTGATTCCTAGTAATTTCAGTGAATATTCCTTTTATGAATCGCATTATTTAAAAGAAAACGATGCAACTTACAAAAAAAGTGATTTCAGAAAATGGGTGAAAAATGGTATTGTAGTGCTTTCAAATGGAACAGCAAAGGTTGCAATTTTCGATTTTAAAGAAGGTCAAAATCCTATACAAAACTTAAATGAGAAATACAACATCGAAGAGAAAAACGAAACGATGGCTGTTTTTGAAAGATTGAATTTCTGTAAACTACTTGAAGATGAAACTCAAGTAACTCTGCCTTATTTCGTTGTGGAATTGGAAGATATTTGTCTGATTTCAACTAACAAACAATATTTAGATGAGATTTTAACTGAAATAAATTTAGGAAAATCACTTTCACAAAACGAAGACAAACTCAATTCAATTTTTGGAAACCTACCTGCAAAAGTAGTTTTCAGAAATGTATCAGAAGGCAAACTAAATGCGACGAGTATTTTTAAAAAGACAATTATTGAAACAAGTTGCATAAAAAAAGACGTTGTTTCAAAAGCAAAACAAACAAAAGTAAAAGATTATTTCTCTATGAATCCTGGTGAACGCATCTTGGATTTCATCACTTTTAACGGACGTGGAAATTTGCTTTTATTGACAGAATCAAATAAATTGATTTGTTATACAAATGGTTCAAAGCGCTGGGAAAAAGTTCTTAATACTAAACCAACACAATTCAGTTTATTCTCATTCCAAAACAATCAAATTGCTTTAGGTCTCGGAAACGAATTGCAAATCATCGACATAAATGGACGTATAATTTATCACTTTCCATCAACATCTTCTGTTAAGCCAAATACTAATTTCATAAACGGTAAAGAAGTATTTTTAGTGGCAAACACTCCAAGAAGTATAAGTGTTTTAAACACTAAAGCGAAAACCTTAAAAACCTTGCGAACAAACGAGGACATTAAAAAAATATTCAGCTATCAAAATCGAAACAAACTTTTTTGTGGCATTCAAACGGGTAGTTTTCTATATCATGTTGAAATTTCGAAGAAAAGTACTTTATTAAAATTAAATGTTGATTCTACATCGCAAGTTTTCGCTGGAAAAGACAACTTATATATCAGTTCGCTTACTGCTGGAAACTTAACGATTCAAGCAATAAACGGCAACAAATCAGTTACTAAAGTCAAACAAAATACCCAGTTGCTAAGTTCATTCTCAGAAGATAATCAGCAGTTTTTCTTGCTTAAACAAGACAAAAAAATGGTGGCCATTGATGTAAATGGCAGGAAACAATGGGAACGCAATCTTGAAATTGAAGAATTATCCTCGATCACAATTTCTGTCAATCAACAAGGGAAAAACATCATTGGTGTGCTTGATGCTATTGAGAATCGCTTATATTTGTACGACTCTAAAGGAAATGCATTTGATGATTCAGAAAGACATGGTGAGCAAAAACTAGAAATTTCACCTTTTGGCAACAATGCTTTCTCAATTACTACTTACCTTGGAACCTATTTAATTCAATATACTAAACTCTAATTATGAGAAAACTTTTACTCTCCTTATTCACTCTTTTATCATTAAGTTCTTTTGCTCAAAGCTATTTAGGCGTTTCGTCAAGTAACTATGCCGGCGTGATGGGAAATGATGTTAACCCAGCAAGTTTTGTAGATGGTCGCTTCAAATTTGATTTAAATCTATTCAGCACAAACATAAATATTTATCAGAATTTTGGTTATTTCGACGCAGGTAAAATGCGTGCTGCTCAAAATGCAACATTAGGTAAAGATTTTTGGTGGAAAGGGTCATTTCAATCCGATAACTTGAATGCTTGGTCTCAACCAGATTCAGCATTCATTGATAATTTTATTGTTCATAAATACGACCAAAACACAAAGAGTACCTTAGGAATGAACATGAACTTACAGTTTGATATTTTGAATTTCATGTTTCATATTAACCCTAAAATTGCAGTTGGATTTGGAGCAAAAATGAGATCTATTACAAACATTGATAACATGGATCCTAAATTGGCTGTTTTAGCTGAAGAAGGATTGGATTATCCTAATTTGTGGAACATAAAATTAAACGAAGAATTATTGAATATCAATCATTTAACTTGGGCCGAATACGGATTTACTTATTCTCAAGTAGTAATGGATGAAAAGAACATTTTTTGAAAGCGGGAGGTAAAATCAAATATTTACAAGGATATACTGCTGCTTATATGTACACAGATAATTTTTCTTATGACCTTCAAAACAAAGACACATCTAATTATTTGGCAGGGGATTTTGCTTATGGTTATTCAAAAAACTTTGACGAATATTTTGGTGGAGGCTTAACAGGTTTGCCAAAAGCAGCTTCTAAATTTGGTTTAGGATTTGATTTAGGCGTTGTTTACGAATGGCGCCCAAATTGGGAAAAATACAAATACGACATGGATGGAAAAACCAATTTATGGGCTAGAAATATGAATAAATACAAGGCTCGTGTTGGTGTTTCGGTTGTTGATTTAGGAGGTCTTCGTTTTGAAAAAGGTGGGTTAAGTCGTGATTTTAGTGTAAATACTTCAAACTTATTCAACTTAAGAACATTTAATTCCGCAAATAGCTTTTTAAATTTCGATAAAGCAATTGACTCCTTAATTAACCAATCTACAGCTCTCGGAAATAAAGAATGGGTTGCAAATGAAAATATTGATCAAACATTTTTAATGAGAACTCCAGCAGCTTTCAGTATTCAAGCTGATTACCACATTTGGAAATGGTTCTATGTGAATGCTACTGGAATGTTTAATATTATTTCTACAAAAAGAGCTACAAAAGTGAAAGTTGCTAATCAAATGTCAATTACGCCAAGTTTTGATTTCGCTTGGTTGGGCTTGCATTTACCTTTATCAATTAACGAATACAGCGGATTCAAAGCTGGTGTTGCTACACGCTTAGGGCCATTAACTATTGGAGTTACTGATTTTAGAGCTTTATTCGCTAAAGGTCGCGTTCAAGGTGCAGATTTCTATTTAGGTCTTAGAATTCCTGTGCTTTATGATGCACCTGACGATAAAGATGGTGATAAAGTTTCTGATAAAAAAGATGATTGTGTTACTGAGCCAGGTTTGTTGAGCTTTAACGGTTGTCCTGATACTGATGGTGACGGAATTAAAGATATGGATGATGATTGTGCTACCATTCCAGGAATAGCAGAATTTAATGGTTGTCCAGATATTGACGGAGATAAAATTCCAGACAAAGACGATGCTTGTCCAGAAGTGGCTGGTTTGAAAGAATTCAACGGTTGTCCTGATACAGATGGTGACAAAATCATTGATAAAGAAGACGATTGTCCTAAGTTGCTGGTTTGAAAGAATTCAAAGGTTGTCCTGACACAGATAAAGACGGAATTAAAGACGAAGACGATCTTTGTCCTGAAAATTTTGGTCCTAAAGAAAACAACGGTTGTCCTGATAAAGATGGTGATGGAATTTTTGATTATATCGATGCTTGTGTAGATGTAGCAGGTCCAAAAGAAAATAACGGTTGTCCTTGGCCAGATACTGATTTGGATGGTTTACTTGACAAAGATGATGAATGTCCAACACTTGCCGGTCCAATCTCAAATAAAGGTTGTCCTTTAAAAGATACTGATAACGATGGAACATTGGATAAAGATGATGATTGTCCAAATACACCTGGACCTAAAACAAACAAAGGATGTCCGGTTATTGAACAAGAAATTGTTGAAGTACTTAAAACAGCTTTCGATGCGTTGGAATTTGAAACAGCTAAAGACATCATTAAAGACGAATCTAAACCTTCATTGGATGAATTAGCTGAAGTATTGGTTAAGAAAGCAGCTTGGAAATTAGACATAACAGGTCACACTGATAACGTAGGTGATGATAATAAGAATATGGCATTGTCTAAAAAACGTGCTGAATCTTTGAAAAACTACTTAATTTCTAAAGGAATCGATGCTTCAAGATTAAATACATTCTATTTCGGTGAAACGAAACCAATTGCAGATAACAATACACCAGAAGGACGTAAGAAAAACCGTCGTGTAGAAATGAAAATTGTGATTGAATAAGAAAGTTTATAGATATGAAAAGGGAGCCTAAAGACTCCCTTTTTTTGTACAATAGGTTTTCAGTATTTTACTAAAGAGATATTGTAATCCGAAGTTGTTTTCAGTGGCGAGTTGAAGTCTCCGCAGTTATGAAATGATAAAAGCTAAGAATAGAGTTTATCTATGCGCTTTAAACTCATTGTAAAACAACTCGACACGCAACCCAAGCTTACTGTCAAAAACGACTCTTAAGCGATTGACTAAGTGTATCTTAATTAACAAATAATACAATCAGATGTCAAAAAAGATGATAATTTGAAATCAATTAATAATCAAAGTATTCACCTTCTAACCTCAATTGTTCAGTTTTGTATTTTACGGCAAAGTCAAAAGATTTGATAACAATTCGATCTAATACCGACGAACGCTAAAAATGTCATATTTAAAATTCAAATTAATTTTATCAAACCGTTGTCGGTATTATACCAAACAAGTTTTTTTTCATAACAATGTTCTTGTTAATTGGTATTACTTTAACAAAACATTAATTCAACTCAAACTTATTCGAATCAATTTGAAAGATTATTTAGTTCGAATGAATACCACCATTACGTTATTTTCTGAAAAAATTGTAACTTTCCACTCTATTTAAACTCTTTTTATGAAAAATTTACTCGGATTGTTTTGTATGCTTTTGATTATAAATAGCACATTTGGACAATTAAAACTAAAGGATAAAGCAACATTTTCTGGTGTTAAAATGCAAAACACACAAGGCGAATCTATTTCTTTGAACGATGCCAAAAGAGAAAAAGGATTAATCGTTGTTTTCAGTTGTAATACGTGTCCATTTGTAGTGGGAACGCCTGATTTTCCAGGATGGGAACGTCAATACAACGATTTATATGCTTTAGCAACAAAAAATAACATCGGATTTGTGGTAGTAAATTCCAATGAAGGTAAAAGAGCAAACGTTGATTCATTCGAAGAAATGGTAAAACATGCTCAAGAAAAAGGATACCAAATGCCTTATTTATTGGACGAAAAATCAGAATTAGCGAATGCTTTTGGAGCAAAAACTACGCCACACGTTTTCTTTTTCAATGGAGATATGTCCTTGATTTATATGGGTTCTATTGACAATATTTGGGACAACAAACGCACTTCAGATATCCCCTATTTGCCAAATGCCATTCAAGCTCAAAGCGAAGGAAAAAAATTAAAACCAAATAGCACTCCTCCAAAAGGTTGTAGCATTAAAAGACTAAATTAATCTCAATAGTTCAAAAAATCATTTATGAAAATCTTATTTCTAAGCATATTATTAGCTTTTTCTTCTGCAAATTTTGCTCAAATTCAAGGTAAAGGTGGCGTTCCAAAAGGACAGAAAGTAAACACTAATTATAAACAAATTGATAAACGATTCTTTGCGCAACCTAATGTTGAATTATTGCGCCAAGAAGACGAAGTAAACGATATTTCTGATGATGCCCCTTGGCGTTTTGGCTTTAATAATTTTACTTCTTTGAATTTAGAAAATGCAGGTACTTGGACTACACTTCCAAATGGAGATAAAATTTGGCAACTTGTAACTGTTTGTGAACAAGCTTTAACTGTAAATTTAACATTTTCTGAAACTGATATTCCAGAAGGAAACGAACTTTATGTCTACAATCCAACCAAAGATTTCATTCTTGGAAAATTCACAGCAGAACATTTATACAAGGGGAAATTGGGTGCTGAATTGATCCCTGGTAACACAGCAATTGTAGAATACTACGTAAAAAAAGAGAACCCACCTGGGAAAGTAAATATTTGTACCGTTACTCATGGTTATCGCACCGCTAATGATTTTTCGGAAAAAGCATTTGGTAGCTCCGGAAACTGTAATAAGAACGTCAATTGCCCAGAAGGAGCAAATTGGGTTCCGCAAAGAAATAGTGCTGTAATGCTCGTTTCGGGAAGTAATGGTTTTTGTTCAGGAGCATTGATAAACAATACTGAAAACGATTTAAAACCATATGTTTTAACAGCCAATCACTGCTATTCAGATCCTACTTCTTGGATTTTTAGATTCAATTGGCAAGCAGCAGATTGCAACAATCCCGCAAATTCTCCATCGTTTCAATCAATGAGTGGCGCAGTACTTCGTGCAAGAGCAACACCTTCTGATTTTTGTTTGGTTGAAATTACCGGAGGCTTGGAAAACAATTCTGTTCCATTGGCTTACCAACCTTTTTTCGCTGGTTGGGATAATTCAGGAAACACACCATCTAGCGCTGTTGGAATTCATCATCCATCAGGGGACATAAAAAAAATATCTTTTGAAAATAATCCATTGATTTCTACCACTTTTGGTACTTGTCCACCAGATAGCCATTGGGGAATTACCGACTGGGATTTAGGTGTGACAGAAGGTGGTTCGTCAGGTTCACCTTTGTTTGACCCAAGTCACCGAATCGTTGGACAATTACACGGTGGTGCATCTGCATGTGGAGGAGCTAATCTTTCGGATGAATATGGAAAAATAAGCTATTCATGGGAGCCAACAAACAGCAACAGCTCTAATCAATTAAAACATTGGTTAGACCCTAATGACTTGGGAGCTGTATTCATTGATGGGATTGATCCAAACAATCCTAATCCAGTTTTAGTTGATGCTGGAATCTCAAGTCCACAAGGAGTTTCTGGTACATTTTGCGGCGAACAAGTGACACCAGCAGTTGTTATCTCAAATTCAGGAGCCGATACGCTAACAAGCGTTGAAATCCTTTACGGTTATGATGGAACGAATTTACAAACTTACACATGGACTGGTAGTTTGCCACAATGGCAAAATGCAAGTGTAACTTTACCTTCAGCGAATTTAAATGCTGGAAACCATACATTTACTGCAACAGTAAACAATCCAAATGCAAGTTTAGATGAAAATTCATTAAACAATACTGTTAGTTCAACATTCAACATCGTGGTAGGAGGTCAAATTGTATTGATGAATTTAACGTTAGACTGCTTTGGTTCTGAAACCTCTTGGGAATTACAAAACGCTTCTGGAGCAATTATTTATTCAGGAGGAGGCTACTCAAATAATGCGGAAGGTTTGTTGACTGAATCTTGGTGTTTGAATTACGGTTGCTACAAATACGTCATTATGGATTCTTATGGAGACGGTTTTGAAGGTGGGACAGGTTGTTCGACAGACGGAAGCCTTGCAATTGTTTACAATTCAGAAACCTTGGCAGAAATTCCAAATACGACTCCAAATTTTGGAACACAAAAAGAATTAAATTTCTGTGTTTCTACTATTGGAATTGCGACTTTGAATGAAAACGCAATTAGTATTTATCCGAATCCAGCGAAAACGAAAGTGAATATTGGTTTGGGTAATTTCCAACAAGCTAACGTAGAATTGTGCGATGTTTCAGGTAAAGTTTTAATGCAAACTTCATTAACTTCAACTAGTTCAAGTTTATCGGTTGCATCGTTTAGTGCTGGTACTTATTTTGTAAAAATCACTATTGAAGGTCAAGTAATTACAAAGAAATTAATTTTGGAATAATTGGCGGGAATTTATCTCCACATTCCTTTTTGCAAGCAACGTTGTACGTATTGTGATTTTCATTTTTCGACCAGTTTTCAATCTTATCGAAAGGATTTGATTGCTGCTTTGTGTAAAGAAATCGAATTACGAAAAACTGAAATAAACGAACATATTCAAACGATTTACTTTGGTGGAGGAACGCCAAGTCTTTTAGAAAACAGCGAATTGGTGCTGATTCTAAAAACGATTTACTTCAATTTCAGTGTTTCAGATAATATTGAAATTACTTTAGAGGCCAACCCAGAAGACATTGATTCTGAGAGATTAGAATTTTGGAAAACGCATGGAATCAACCGCTTAAGCATTGGTTTACAATCATTTAAAGAAAGTGATATCACTTGGATGAATCGAGCTCATTTGGCAAGCGACGGGGAAAAAGCAGTTCGTTTGGCTCAAAAAATCGGATTCGAAAATATCACTGTTGATCTGATTTACGGTTTACCTCAACTCACAATCAATGAGTGGCAAAATCATTTAGAGCGTGTGGTAAACTTGGGAATTCCACATGTTTCTGCATATTGTTTGACTGTTGAACCTAAAACTGCATTGCATCACCAAGTCAAACACCGACAACTCATTACAGCAAACGAAGACGAACAAAGTGAACAATTTGAAACAATGGTTGCTTACCTAAAAAGTCAAGGATTTGAACACTATGAAATTTCAAATTTTGCTAAAAACGAATGCTATTCGAAACACAATTCATCGTATTGGCAAGGAGTTCATTATTTAGGAATTGGGCCTTCCGCACACTCTTTTAATGGAACAGAACGTCGATGGAACATTGCAAACAATAGTGTTTATTATAAAAACGTAGGTGAAAACGAAAGCTGGTTCACGATTGAAAAATTGACCAACAATGAGCAATGGAACGAATTATTCTTAACAGGATTAAGAACAAAATGGGGCGTTTCCAAAAGCGCATTAGCAACAATTGATACTTTCACAACTTCGGAAGAAAAATTACTGAATCAATACAAGCAAAAAGGGGATATCAAAGAAAATGAAACGCATTATACATTAAGCGAAAGTGGAAAATTACAAGCAGATGGAATCGCAAGTGCGTTTTTTAGAGTTTAGTGTAAAATATCTTTAAGAAAAATTATTGTTTTCTCATTTCATCTTTATTTGAAAATTATTTAGGGACTGCTGAAAAATACAGTTAGCGTTGTCTGGGATAAGAGAACCTTTAAAAATTTCTTTGATCGTTCGATATTATGAGCAAAAAACGCTACGAATTAAAACAAATCCGTTATGAACTTATAGAAAAAACATAATAAATGGTTAATAAGTATCTTGATTTCTAAGAGCTAATAAGTTTATTATTAACTACTTTTGTCGCTCAAATTATAAATTACATTTTATGAAATTCAATTATTCAACGGCTTTACTATTCGGAGCTCTTACGCTGAATATGGGCTGTTTTGCTCAATTGCCAAAAATCAGTAAACCAAAATTAAGCGTTTCCGTTCCAGGAGTAAGTAGTGATGTGAAAGCTTCGGATGTTGGTTTAGGAGGAAAAGACGCAAGCGGTTTATTCAAAAATATCACGAATGACAACAACGCAGATTTTCACCGTAAAGCAGCAGTTACAAACCTTGCGACATTAGAAGCTGAGTTTGGAAAATCATCAATTGATTACGATGCATTGACAAAATTGATTTTTGAAAACGAGCGCACACTTGGTCATGTAATGAAATTAGAGCCGAAAATTGACCGTACAAAATATGATGAGAAATATTTGCCTCTAAAAGAAAAAGCAGATAAACAAAATGCAGCGTATGCAGAAGCGCAAAAATTAGAAGACTTGTTTCAAAAAGAATTCAATGCGACAACAGAATTCAAAAAACCAGATCCAATGTCATTTAGAACAGATGGTTACGGAGCACACACACAATGTTATTGCCGCAATTACCGTTCAGAAGTGAAAACATTAGCGGATTTCGATGCTGCTAAAAAACAATATAATGAATACACTTCTCAATTGGTTGGTTACAAAAATGATAAAACGCAAAACATTTTTGCAAATATGACTACTTGTATCGCAAATGGAAACAACTATGCGTTATGGGCTTCAAAAGAAAATTTGGACAAAGTAATTGTGGAATATAATAAAACTACAAAACCTGCTGAACCTAAAAAAGTAATTACGCGTTGTGAAGAATATCTTGCTGCTTTAGGAAGAATTGAATCTGATAACAGTTTGAAATTAGAGCCAGCGACGATTGCTGCATTAACTGTTGCAAAAGCTACTGTTACAAAAACAAAAACCGAAGCTGAATTATACATCAGCAGTGGGCAACACAAACAATATTTGGACAAAGTTCACGCAGCTGAAATTGCTAAAGTATTCATGCCAAAAGCAGCAACAAAAAATACAGCGTTGGAAGCAGGAGCTATCAATTATGTAAAAGGCGCTGAATATGCAGAATACTTAAAAGGTCGTTCTGACAGCCCTGTTTTAACGCCAATGAGAGCGGTTATAACAACAGCATCAACGTATGTTAAGAA
>RFNX01000150.1 GCA_009926905.1 Flavobacteriales bacterium | reverse complement strand
GAAGATTGTCATTTCAAAACTATATGGATCAAACCCTGAAGTGAAAACTGGTTGGAAAGTTTGGTTGTGTTCGTCGTCATCTGGCGTGAATGTGTTCGGTACATAGAAGATGTCTGAATTGTCACTGAACGGAATGAAAATCGAATATACATCGGTACAACCAAGTGCTGAAACCGCAGTTAAAGTAACCGTGTGACCACCTCTATTTTGAGTAAATGTGAAACTTGGAGTGTTTTGTGTGCTTGTGTTTCCGTTTCCAAAATCCCAAATATAAGATACTGCATTTGTAGAGCCATTGTTGAAAATAATATTTTGATTGTCTTCATTAAACGCGCTTGGATTCGTTGAGAAGTAAGCATTTGGTAAAGGATCGATACAAACTGCGCTATTTGCAACAGCATTGAAAGTACAACCATCACTTAAAACACCACTCAATCCAATGTTATTACATCCAGCAGTTAAAAAGTTAAAGCTCGATATTCCACTTGGCAAATTGGTTCCATTTACCGACCAAATTGCTTGATTAATTGCTTGAGATGAAGTAAACGCAACATTCAATGGAACACAACCACCGTCAACACTTACGCTAATAGTTGGAACACTTGCAGCGGAAAGAGTCAATGCGAAAGCATTAGAGGTTGAGGTACATGCTCCAGTAGTAACTGTAGCTGTGTAATTTCCAGCTTGTGTTGCTGCATACGATTGAGAAGTTGCACCAGGAATATTCACTCCATTTAGTTGCCATTGATAAGCCGTACCTGCCGAGGCAGTAATAGTTAAACTCGATCCAGGACAAATAATTGTTGAACCACCAGTGCTAGTAACTGTTGGAGTTATTGTGGTTATCATATAAGCTGTTGAAGTAGCTGAACATGCAGGTGTTGTTACCACAACAGTATAACTTCCAGCTTGGGTTGCTGCATAAGTTTGAGCAGTTGCACCTGGAATATTCACACCATTTAATTGCCATTGGTAGGACGCTCCTCCTGAAGAAGTTAAGGTTAAACTTGAACCAGGACATAATGCAGTTGCACCACCTGTACTTGATATAGTTGCAGATAGTACCGAAACAGCAAAAGCAACAGATGTTGAAGTACACGTTCCGTTTGTAACACTAACTGTGTAATTTCCAGATTGAGTTACGGAATAAGTTTGAGAAGTTGCTCCAGCGATGTTCGTTCCATTTAATAACCATTGATAACTAGTTCCCGCTGATGAAGTTAAAACTAAACTTGAACCTTGACATATTATCTGAATTCCTCCAGCGCTAGTGATTGTTGGAATAATCGCAGTAATTACAAAAGCACTTGAAGTCGATGTACACGTTCCAGAGGTAACAACAACTGTGTATGTTCCAGCTTGTGTTGCAGCATAAGATTGAGAAGTAGCCCCAGCGATGTTTGTTCCATTTAATTGCCATTGGTAACTATTACCTACAGAAGATGTTAAAGTTAAACTTGATCCTGGACAAAGAGTTGTAGCACCTCCTGTACTTGTTACAGTTGGAATAATCGAAGTGATTGTAAATCCACTTGAAGTCAAACTACATGTTCCCGAAGTAACAACAACAATGTATGTTCCTGCTTGCGTTGCAGAATATGTTTGTGATGTTGCTCCAGGGATATTTGTTCCGTTTAATTGCCATTGGTAACTTGTTCCTAGAGAACCAGTCAATATCAAACTTGAACCTGGACAAAGTGTTGTTGCTCCACCTGTGCTAGTGATAGTTGAAGTTAATAAAGTTAAAGTGAACGCATTGGAAGTGGATGTACAAGTTCCGTTTGTTACTGTTACGGCATAGTTTCCTGCTTGCGTTGCAGTATATGTTTGTGAAGTTGCACCAGCGATATTTGTTCCATTTAATTGCCATTGATAACTTGTTCCTGCAGAGGAAGTCAATATCAAACTAGAACCTGGACATAGCGTTGTTGCCCCTCCAGCACTAGTTACCGTTGGAATTATTGCAGTTATTATAAATGCAGTGGATGTTGATGTACATGTTCCTGTGGCATCTAAAACTGTTACTGTATAACTTCCCGCTTGGGTTGCAGCGTAGGTTTGTGAAGTTGCTCCAACAATGTTGGTTCCATTCAATGACCATTGATATGATGTTCCAACTGATGATGTCAATGTTAAACTTGAACCTGGACAAAGTGTTGTTGCTCCACCCGTACTTGTCACTGTAGGAATTATTTCGGTTACAACAAATGCCACAGATGTTGAAGTGCAAGCTCCAGTTGGATCAACGACCACAACAGTATAACTTCCACCTTGAGTTAAAGTGTACGTTTGTGAAGTTGCACCAGCGATATTCGTTCCATTTAGTTGCCATTGATAACTTGTTCCAAGAGATGAAGTTAATGTCAAACTTGAGCCTGGACATAGCGTTGAAGTTCCACCAGTACTTGTAATAGTTGGAACTATTTCTGTAATTACGAAAGCTACAGAAGTAGAAGTACATGTTCCTGTGGCATCTAAAACAACTACCGTATAGCTTCCACCTTGAGTTGCAGAATAGGTTTGTGAAATTGCCCCTGTGATATTGGTTCCATTTAATTGCCATTGATAACTTGTTCCAACTGATGATGTAAGCAACACACTTGAACCTGGACAAATCGAAGTAGTACCTCCAGAACTTGTAACTGTTGGTACGTTATCTGTTATTACAAAGGCAACAGAAGTAGATGTGCAAGTTCCAGCAACATCCAAAACAACCACATTATAGCTTCCTGCTTGAGTCGCATTATACGTTTGGTTTGTTGCACCAGCGATATTTGCACCGTTCAATTGCCATTGATAACTTGTTCCTATTGAAGAAGTTAATGTTATTGATGTTCCAGGACATAAAGCTGTTGTTCCTCCAGTACTTGTTATGGTTGGTACAATTTCAGTTATTACAAAAGCAACAGAAGTTGAAGTACATGTTCCGGTTTGATCTAAAACAACCACTGTATAACTTCCACCTTGTGTTACCGTGTAAGTTTGGTTGGTCGCACCTGCAATATTAGCTCCATTTAATTGCCATTGATAACTTATTCCTATAGATGATGTCAATGTTAAACTTGATCCTGGACATAAAACATTGGAACCTGAACTACTATTAATTGTTGGAATTATCTCTGTTACAACAAAAACATTTGAAGTTCCAGAACATGCTCCTGAGTTTACAACAACTGTATAACTTCCACCTTGAGTGGCAGAATAGGTTTGTGTTGTAGCGCCAGAAATATTTACTCCATTTAATTGCCATTGATATGTGTCATTTAATGGAACAGTAAGAGTGAGACTTGAACCAGAGCAGAAACTAGTATCTCCTCCCGCACTTGAAATTACAATTGAAAAATCAATAACAGTAAATACTGTTGAAGTAGAAGTACAAGTACCAGCATTATCTAAAACAACGACTGTATAATTTCCACTTTGAGTGGCAGCATATGTTTGAGAAGTAGCTCCTGGAATATTTGTTCCATTTAATTGCCATTGATAACTCGTTCCTGCTGAAGATGTTAAAACTAAACTTCCTCCAGGACAGAGCGTACCAGAACCTCCTGCACCTGTAACTGTTGGTACAATTTCCGTAATTGTAAATGCTGTTGACGTAGAAGTACATGTTCCAGCTAAATCAGTCACAACTACAGTATAACTTCCTGCTTGAGTGGCTGAATATGTTTGTGAAGTAGCCCCAGAGATATTCGTTCCATTTAACTGCCATTGATAAGAAGTTCCAGCAGAAGAAGTCAAAATCAAGCTTGAACCTGGACACAAAGTTGTTATACCGCCAGAACTAGTAACCGTCGGAATAATTTCTGTTATTACAAAAGCAGTTGAAGTGGATGTACACGTTCCTGTTGGGTCTATGGCTGAGACAGTGTAACTTCCTGCTTGTGTAACTGTGTATGTTTGTGATGTTGCACCAGCGATGTTTGTTCCGTTAAGTTGCCATTGATAATTTGAACCTGTTGAAGCTGTTAGAACTAAACTTGAACCTGGACATAAATTGTTCGTTCCGTTTGCACTAGTAATTGTTGGAACAATTTCAGTGATTGTAAATACATTTGAAGTAGCATTACAAGTTCCATCAGAAATTACAACTGTATATGAACCGCCTTGAGTTGCAGCATAAGTTTGATTAGTAGCACCTGTGATGTTTGTTCCGTTTAATTGCCACTGATAACTCACACCATTCGAAGCTGTTAATGTTAAACTTGTCCCAGGACACAATGTTGTAGCACTATTTGTTGAAGTTACTGTAGCCGTAAATACTGTTATTTGAACACTTGCAGAAGTTTGAGTACATGAACCATTAGTCAATGTTACTTGGTAAGAGCCAGTTTGTGTTGCAGCGTAAGAAGCTGATGTTGCTCCTGCTATTACTTGACCATTCATAGACCATTGGAAAGTTGTAGCTGGGTCCAAATAGGGCGAATTGACTGAAACTTGAACACTTCCTCCTTGACAAATTGTACTTGAACCATCAACAAAAATATTTGCGGTCATATCATAAATAGTAAATGGTGCCGATGCTCCAGTACAACCATTTGCATCGACAACAGAAACACTGTATGATCCTGGAGTTGATGTTGTGATAGAAGAAGTTGTTGCTCCAGTATTCCATGTGTAAGTTTGACCGACAGCAGTAGTTGATTGTAAAGTCACATCCGAAGGTGGACAAATCACGGACGAACCTGCAGCAGTGATTGCTGGAGTTGGCAACGGATTAACGCTAACAGCAAAAGGTGTTGATGTTGATACACAACCATTTGGATCAGTTACAGTAACTGTATAATTTCCAGGTGTATTAACTGTTACAGATGAAGTTGTAGAACCTTCGCTCCATTGGTAAGTACCTCCTCCTGTTGTTGAAAGTGTTAAAGATTGTCCAGAACAAAAAGCATTTCCTCCAGAGGAAGCAATAACTGGTGTTGTAACTGGATAAACTGTGATTGTTGTATAATAAGGTTTGCTCCAACCACAACAAGATTCATTAACACGATAACGAATATTGAAAACAGTAGTTGTTGTTACTGATGGCATTGTGAAAGTTGCCGTTTGTGTTGTTTGAGTTTCAATCGGAACTGTTGCATTTGTTGAAAACAAAACCCATTCCCATTGTAATTCAGTTCCCCAAGGCGCAGCATCTATTGAAACTGTACTTCCAGAACATGCAGTTGAAGATGCTGAATTAAATGTTGCGTTTGCAGGTCTTGTTCCATCTATAATATGTATCCAATCTTGGTAAATAGCTCCGCTTGCTCCTACATCATAAACTCCCGAAGAAGTGTAATAAACTTGTACTGGGTTAGAAGCAAATGTATAATTAGAAACACCAAGATTAACATTATCTAAAAGCGTTGATCCTGTTAAGGTCCAAGGACTTGCTACTACATTCGTTAAATTTACTTCAGAATTCACACAACCTTTTCCATTTCTTGGAAATTCTAATGTTATTGTTGTTGGGTTTGGAATGGATGTAGAAGGATTTGAAAGTGTACCATCTGTAACCATATATGCTACGATTCCCGAAGCTCCTGGCTGACCAGTTCCACCATTTCCACCGTTACCTCCTCGTCCACCTTGACCTCCTGCACCAACTTCAGTATTTCCGCAAGCTCTATTTGTGTTGCATAATCCTCCATTAGAGCCAGTTGCCCCTCCCGATGTTGTAGAAGTATTATTTCCACCAGCTCCACAGCCACCTGCTCCACCCGTTCCTCCTGTTCCACCTGTTCCAGGAGAACCTCCAGAAGGTACAATACCTGGAACAACTACTGTAATATCTTGAATTTGTGCTCCTGTATTCGAATTGTATCGGTAGATTCCAAATGAACCTCCACCACCCATACCACCAGTACCTCCAGAACCACCTTGACCTCCTGAACCACCGCCACCGCCACCAGAGCCACCTCCGTCGTCACAAAAGAAACAAGTTTGTCTTCCGCCGCCGCCGCCGCCTTGAGCACCGCCACCACCGCCGCCATCCGCTCCACTTGAGGCTGGCCATTGGGTGTCCAATAATTTAAAAAAGTTGAATTTGTTGTAGCTGTAGTAGAACTCGCATTAGCACCAATTGAACCTGCAGCTCCATCTTGACCTTTTCTTCCATCTCTATTTGAATCTGTTCCACCTCCACCATTTGCTCCTGCTCCACCAGCACCTGTTCCTCCTGTTGCACCTGCTCCACCATTAGCACCTGCAGATCCAGCCTGATTATTATTGGAATTGTAATCTGATCCTCTTCCACCATTTCCACCCGCACCACCAAGTCTTGTTCCAGTTCCTACTGCAGTTGCACCTGCCCCTCCCAAACGATTTGTTGTATTATTATCACAATCTCCTAATAAACCGCTTGCACCAGTACCTCCAGGAGAACCGTTTGCTCCATTTGTACCATTCGAACCATTCGTTCCAGTTCCTGCATTTATTGCACAACGAGTAACTGCATAATTTGAACAGCCAGAAATTAAGACACCATAATTTGATTTTCCTCTACCGTCAGTAGCAGTACCAGAACAATTGTTGGTGTTAATCTGTAAATCTTGTAAAGCCCATCCATTAACATTTGTCGCTTTAATACCCACTTTATGCGTTACACTAGCTGATAAAGTTTCTTCACCGCTAAAATTCAAAATTGTATTTTGAGCACTTGTTTTTGTCCAAACACCCGCAATATTTTGCCAAGAACCATCAATTAGAACATTGTTTTGTAAATTGATAACATTTGGTTCTACATAAGTACCACCAGTAATTCGAATATTCGTTCTTCCGCCACCAACAAGTTGTAAAGCTCGCCATAAATTTGCTATAGGAGCGTTTGGAAAACCTAAATTGGAATTATTCCCCGTTGCTCCATCAACATAAATCATGTCGCAAGATGGTGGACTGATTGTAGTACTACAAATTGAAACTGCATCTGCTCCAGGACAAGCATCTGTATAAGAAAGTGAAATTGTATAAGAACCTGAATTTGTAAATGTTATATCTGTACAATTGGTTGTAGGGCTTGTTATATTAACACCAGACGCTGGAGAAACTGTCCATGAGTAACTTCCAATTCCAACGGCTGCATTGGCATCTGGTGGTAAAGTTGTACAAAATTGAATAGGAACGTTTGGTACGGTTACAGCAGAACAAGCATTACTAATAATTGGTGCAGCAAATGGTTGATACGTAACTCTAACACAATTACTTACAACTTGTTGTGTATTGATGTCCGTGCAACTGCTTGAAATCAAGCATCTATATAATCGAGTTCCAGGAGTTTGTGGTGGTGTGTATGACAATGAAGTTGCACCTGGTATATCTGTCCAAGTTCCAGGTGTATTACAATCAGTATTAGTGCTTACTTGCCATTGAACCAATTGTCCTAAACTCCAACCGTTCCAAGAATTTACTGTAACAGCTAATGTTGTTGAAGTACCCAAACATAATACTCTATCGTAAGGAGCAGCGTCAGTTAAAATTGTTGGTGCCGACGCAAAACTCCAATTTACTAAAAGCTGGTCAATACCATAGCCACTACCATTATTGTCAGAACATCTGTTGGTCATTGATAAAAAATTACCAGAAGTATATTGACCTGTGTAAACATTGCTCTGACAAGGAGGTAGAGTATAGAAATTTATATCGCCAATTCTTAAACGTCCACAGCGTGTATCATCACTATTAAAAGTACAAGAATTTCCATCACAATTGCCGCCACAACCATCTTCTTCCCAACTTTCCATGTCGACATTTAACTGTGTTAAAGGTTGAGCTGAAATTGTTAACGCATTAATGATTCCTGGATTCCAAGTTGAACAAAAAACAGCATCTGCACCATAGGTTGTTCCACATCCACCAAATAAACCAGGGCTCGCAGTGATTTGTGTAAAATTTCCAGCATTGTAGCCAATCCAAACCTTGTATCGGGGATCAGGCTGACTTCCAAACCCACCGGCATCATTGCCACAATCTTTATTATGTCGAAACCCATTTATCTTAACATCTGCATTAATTAAGACTTGCGCAGAAAAATTTTGATA
>RFNX01000271.1 GCA_009926905.1 Flavobacteriales bacterium | reverse complement strand
TTGGCTTGCGAAGAAATGAGGTTGGTGAACAGTAAAAACACTTAAATCAAAGTCGCAAAAATCACAAGAACCTTCATCGAAATGAGTGTCTGTATGTGAAAATTCAATTGTTTCATAATGGTCACATTGATGCCACCAATCGCGTGGCGTGAGCAACACAAAGAAATTAACTAACAATAAAACGGAAAGTATCCGAATATTCATGTGTTAAAATTACAACATTTTATTAGGGAATTGAAATTCAATAAATTAAATTTATAATAATTCTTCAATTATTCGATCCATTGAATAACCTTCAGCCTCAGCTCGGTAATTTCTTACCAAACGGTGACGTAAAATGGCTTTAGCAACAGCTTTCACATCGTCAATATCTGGTGAATATCTTCCTTGTAAAGCTGCGTGGCATTTCGCTCCAACTATTAAATATTGAGAAGCTCTAGGTCCAGCTCCCCAAGTAATGAAATCTTTAGTGATTTGTGGAACTCCAGGGTTATTTACACGTGTTTTACCAACCAATTTTACAGCATATTCTAATACGTTATCTGCAACAGGAATGCGACGAATCAATTCTTGATAATCCATGATTTGTTCAGCTGTCAATACTTTTCTCAAAGCTATTTTCGTGTCAGAAGTAGTTGCTTTTACAATTGCCAATTCTTCCACATAACTTGGATAATCCACCCAAATATTGAACATAAAACGATCTAATTGTGCCTCAGGTAAAGGATAAGTCCCCTCCTGTTCAATAGGATTTTGAGTTGCCAAAACAAAGAACGGTGCAGGTAAATCGTAAGTTGTCGCAGCTGCAGTTACACGTCTTTCTTGCATCGCTTCCAACAAAGCTGATTGTGTTTTTGGCGGCGTACGGTTAATTTCATCAGCCAAAAGTACGTTTGCAAACAAAGGACCTTTGATGAATTTGAAGTTTTTCGTTTCATCTAAGATTTCTGAACCAACGATGTCCGAAGGCATTAAATCGGGCGTAAACTGAATACGATTAAAGCTCAAACCTAATGTTTCTGCAATCGTGTTTACTAATAACGTTTTTGCAAGTCCAGGCACACCAACCAATAAGCAATGTGCTCTTGAAAAAATAGAAATCAAAACTTCGTCAACTACCTCATCTTGCCCGATGATTACTTTATGAATTTCTTCTTTGAGTTCATTGTAATGAACTACTAATCTATCTACGGCTTCTTTATCTGACATATATTTTTTTTAGTCTTGTTTTCTTAACCAATTACTTTTGAAGTCACAATTTTTGAATTCATCGTCAATTCGAACATAAGCATTTCCGATTTTAGAATTCACCCAACTTGTAACTACACGTTGTTTTTTATCGTTTTCGGCTGCACTTTTAATCAATGTGTAATCATCTTTCAAGTTAGCAACATGTGGAGGATATCTGTCCATCATTCTCACAATACGAATTCCTTGTTTGCGTTCGTAAATGTCCACATACAGGTTAGGCTGGGTGATGTCTCCTTTCTCCATTGCGTCTGTCAATAAATAAATTTGTTGATCAACTTGGTTCAAATCTTCCATGTCCCAAGTTTGGTCGCCTGAGATTGGATTTGAGATGATTCCTCTATTCTGTTTTGTTAATTCATCATTTGAAAAACGAAATACAGCATCGTCCCAAGTAATTTTATTTTCTTTTAATAAACGGTAACATGTATCCATTTTTTGAGCCGATATATTAATTGCATCAGGGCTGTATTCTGGCATTTTCAAAATGTGTAAACATACATAATCGTCACCTTTTCTAGATACAAGTTTAATGATGTGGTAACCATAAGGTGTTTCAATAATATCCGATACTTCACCTGTTTTCAATTTAAAGACTGTTGCTTCAAACTGCGGAACCATCATTCCTTTACTTGCAGCGATTTTACCCCCTTGAGCTGCACTTCCAGGATCATCAGAACCAATTCTTGCTTGCGTTTCAAAACTTTTTCCTTCTTCTATTATTACTTTTCGGATATCACTCAAAGCATCATAAGCTCTTTTTTTATCTGCTTTTGTGATGGAAGGGTAGTTTACAATTTGTTGAAAACCAAGTTTCATATTGATGTAAGGAATACTATCTTTAGGTAATTTGTTAAAGAAATCCGCAACTTCCTTTGGCGTAACTGTAACTTCAGCTACGATTTTTTGCTCCATTTCTTGCGCAAGCATTTTCTCTTTGATTTGCTCACGAAATTCGTCTTTTAATTGTGAAATCGTCTTTCCATAAAAGTTCTCTAATTTTTCTCGGCTACCAAATTTACTTTCAATGATTCTCAATCGATTCTCCATTTCAGCATCTACTTGATTGTCAGAAAGCGGTAAACTGTCTAATTTCGCTTGGTTGACTAACAATTGTTCCATCATCAATTGCTCTAAAAACATGCACTCCGAACCAGCAGGAGCAGGATTTTCAGATGTAGCAGATTGCGCTTTTGCAGTTTCAATATCAGATAATAAAATGATATTGTCACCAACTTGTGCTGCAACTTTATTTATAACTTTTCCATTTCCTTGTCCGAAAGAAAAGAATGAAAGCGTTATAAAGGCAATTATGAAAGATTTTGTCATATTTATTTGTTGCCAAGATTGTATAAAACCTCGCTGTTTACCTTGATTGGATGATTTTTTGTCAATTCTTCTAACCATGTTTTCTCAAGGAAGTTTTGGTAATCTGAAGTTGCTACTCCTTTTGCTTCAGAATATTCTTTGCGCATTGGCTCTAGTACATCTGTAACTTTCACTACATAAAATTTACCTTCAAATTCGTAAGCAGCGTTTAAACCTTTTTTAAGATTTGCGCTTTTCAAAAAGCTCGTTTGCTCAATGTCAAATTTGTTCATTCTCACTTTCAAATTCAGTTCAGAATCTTTGTTGATTACCTCTAAAACATGTTTGGAAGTGATAGTGTCGTTTTTCAACATACCAGCAACTTTATCGGCAATTTGCTTGTTCAAACATTCATAAACCGTTGCATCTAAACGTTTTGGCCATTTGTAATTATCTCTGTTTTGCGCAAAAAACTCTTTTAAACCAACTGTGTCCTTAGAAGCTTTATTCCAAACTTTGTCAGACATGATTTCATATAAAATGATTCCGTCGTGGTATTCATTAACCAAGGCCTTGAATTCAGGATATTTTGAAGGTAACAATTGCTCTTCATATTGCAGAATTGCGGCTTTTTCCCAATTTTTATATTGATTTGCAACAACCACTTTGCTATCTTCTCTTTTAATTCCACGAGCATTTTTCACTAAATAGTCCGCAAAATCTTTTTGAGTAAATGATTTACTGGCAATTTTGAAAAGTGCCTTGTTAGAAGTCAAACCATTTGCTGTCCATTTCCCAATGAAATAAGTCGAATCCAAATTCTTTTCAAACCACTTTAGGTTTTTCTCTCCTGCAAATTTATAACCGTAGTTCTTTTTCAATTTCGAAACAAATGAATCTTGTGTTTTTTTAGAACGATCGTCTTTATTTACACGTCCTTGCAATTCTTTTTTCATGGAAGCATAAGGCGGAATATCTTTCCATTCTAATCTTTTAATGATGTGGTAGCCATATTCTGTTTTTACTGGCTTGCTTATTTCACCGTCATTTTTTAAGGCAAAAGCAGCGTCTTCAAAAACTGGTACCATACGCTGTGTTGTTCCAGAACCAAAAGCTGGTAATTCTCCACCTTTTTTAACTGAACCTGGGTCATCAGAATGAAGTGGTACTAAATCCTCCCATTTTTCTCCATTTTTTAATTTATCATACAATTCATTTGCCTTGCGCTCTGCATTGTCTTTCGCTTCTTGTGTTCCATCTTTTGGTACAGCGATCATTAAATGAGCCACTTTAATTGTTCCTCTTGCAGGGCGTTTATCAGTTACTTTCACTATATGGTAACCAAATCTCGTTCTAAAAGGCTCTGAGATAGAACCTATCGGAGTTGTGTATGCTTTTTCTTCAAACGGATAAACCATTTGGAAAGCAGTAAAAAATCCTAAATCACCGCCATTGTTTAAAGCAGATGGATCTTCAGAACCATTTTTCATTTTTGCCACAGAAGCAAAATCCTCCCCTTTTTCGATTCTCTTTTTTAAAGCCATAATGCGATTGTAAGCTGCTAGGGTATCTTTTGGGGTTGCTGCAGGATCGATTTTAACTAAAATATGTGAAGCTCGAATTTCTGTTTTAATGCGTTCGTAGGCTTGTTCTACCAAATATTTATTTTCAACTGAATCTATTAAATAAGGTGTAGCTAATTGTCTTTTATAACCTTCTAATTCCTTTTTCAATTTTGGAATGGTATCGTAACCCAACTTTTCAGCTTCCGCAACTTTTAATTTGAATTTTTTGAACATTTCTACATACTCATCCAACGTTTGTTTGTCATATTTCGGACTGTTGTTGTTTTTTAAGTAAATCTGTAAAAATTCTGATTTCGTAACTGGTTTGCCATCAATCTCCATTACAACCGGATCTTTTTGAGCATTTACAACTTGAACGAAAATAAAACTAACAACTAAAAATAAGGCTTTTTTCATAAATTATTTAATTGAACGATTTAAAGATAAATTCTTTGGTAAATTCACTTTGTATTTTTAACATTTATTTGATACTGTAATTTGGTGCTTCTCGTGTTATTGTAACATCGTGGGGATGTGATTCTTTCATTCCTGCAGATGTAATTCGTACAAATTTAGCTCCTTTTAAGTTAGAAATGTTAGCTGCACCGCAATAACCCATTCCAGCACGTAAACCACCAATAATTTGGTACATTACTTCGACCAAATTTCCTTTGAAAGGAACACGACCTGCGATTCCTTCAGGAACCAATTTTTTTACATCGTCCTCTGCGTCTTGGAAATAACGGTCTTTTGAACCCTTTTGCATGGCTTCCAATGAACCCATTCCGCGATATGATTTAAATTTTCTTCCTTCGTAAATGATTGTTTCACCAGGTGATTCTTCCACTCCAGCAAACATTGAACCTAACATTACTGTATCGGCTCCAGCTGCAATTGCTTTTACTATATCACCTGTATAGCGAATTCCGCCATCGGCGATTACTGGGACGCCTGTACCTTCTAAGGCTCTTGCTACATCTTGAATGGCAGTCAATTGTGGTACACCTACACCTGCAATTACGCGAGTTGTACAAATAGAACCTGGACCAATCCCAACTTTTACTGCATCAGCACCAGCATCTGCAAGGTACTTAGCAGCTTCGGCAGTTGCTATGTTTCCAACAACTACCTCCAATTTTGGAAATTTTGCTTTTACTTCCTTTAGCTTATCAACGACTCCTTTCGAATGCCCATGTGCTGTATCAATCACAACTGCGTCCACACCAGCAGCAACAAGCGCTTTCACTCTGTCTAAAGTATCAAAAGTTACCCCTACAGCTGCTGCAACGCGCAATCTTCCTAATTTATCTTTACAAGAATATGGATGTTGTTTTACTTTAATAATGTCACGGTAAGTAATTAATCCAATCAAACGATTGTTTTTATCAACGACCGGTAACTTTTCAATTTTATTTTCTTGAAGAATACCTTCTGCAGTTGATAAATCGGTTCCATCACCAGTTACAATAACGTTCTCAGAAGTCATTACTTCTTTAATTGGTCGGTCATAATTTTTTTCAAACCGTAAATCGCGATTGGTTAAAATTCCTTTTAAAATATTGTTATCATCAACGATTGGTATTCCACCAATGCTATTTTCTCGCATTAGTTTTAAAGCATCACCAACATTTGCAGTTTCACCCAATGTAATTGGATCGATGATCATTCCACTTTCGGAGCGCTTCACTTTTCGCACTTGAATGGCTTGTTGCTCGATTGTCATGTTTTTATGAATTACCCCAATTCCACCTTGTTGAGCAATTGCAATCGCCAAATTAGCTTCAGTAACAGTGTCCATTGCCGCTGAAATGATTGGAGTATTCACCAAAATATTTTTAGTAAAATAACTTTTCAATTGTACATCACGCGGTAAAACTTCCGAATAAGCAGGAACTAAAAGTACATCGTCGTACGTCAATCCTTCTGAAATTTGCTGGAGATTTGTTTGAGGCATCTGAACTTATTTTTTATATAAATTCTTGCAAATGTAAGAAAAAATCAATTGCAGAAAACGCTCGATTTGGCACGTTAAATGTTAATATTGGTCAAAACAATAAAAACTAAATCATTTTTCACTAAACTTGTTTATTATTTTTTAATATGCGAATAATCATATTTTCCCTTTTAATTTTTGCTTCGTTTAGAACGTTTGCTCAAAGAACAATCATTGATACTAGTAAAATCATTCAGTTATCAGGCGTTGTTGTTTCTGAAGAAGATTTGGTACCGATGCCTTACATTACTGTTTATGACAAATCGATTCGAAAAGGCGTAATAGCTGATTATTATGGTTTTTTCTCAACCGTTTCATTTCCTGGAGATACTATTTATTTTTCTTACTTTGGTTATCAGACTTCAACATATATAGTTCCTGATACGTTAAAAGATAATCGTTATAGTATTATTCACATGTTGCAACGTGACACCGTTAACATTCCAGAGGTTACAGTTTACCCTTGGCCTTCGAGAGAAGAATTCGCAAATTATTTTGTGAATATGAAACCGTACGACGATGCAGTTAGACGTGCCCAAAAAGAACTTTCTGGAGAATCTTTAGCATTTGTTGCTGCACGTTTAGACAATGATGCCTCTTTAGCTTATGGTTATGCTACGAATCAACGTTATACGAAACTCTACACAAATGGTCAACTTCCTGTAAATAATTTATTGAATCCATATTCTTGGGCAAAGTTGATTAAAGATTGGAAAGAAGGAAAATTAGCACGCCAATAAGCTGATAACCTACCATTTAGAGTTGTAAAGTTATCCATAAAAAAGTTTAAGTTGTTGATTTATAAATAATTTACTATTTTCGCGGCTTAACTTAAACAACTATTTATGAAGTACGGAGTAAGACACCAAGAATCATATTCTCGCGGAGAATTATTATTAAGAACCTTATTTGGAGGTTTGTACATTGCATTACCACATGCATTATTGTTATTATTTTTAATGTTATGGTCTAGCATTTTAAATTTAATTACTTTTTGGGCAATTTTAATAACAGGAAAATTCCCACAAGGAATGTTTAATTACCAATTAAATCTTCAACGTTGGGGATTAAGAGTTAGTGCGAGATTGCAAAACTTATGTGATGGTTATCCAGCTTTTGGACTTTCTGGAACAGACAACAACACAATGATTGAACTTGAAAGACCCGAAAAATCAAATAGACTAACAGTATTGTTAAGATTAATGTTTGGTGGATTGTATGTTGTGCTTCCTCATATGATCTGTCTGATTTTTATTACAATCGGAGCGATGTTTGTACGTTTAATCGCTTTTTGGGCAGTATTAATTACTGGAAAATTTCCATTAGGGATGCACAACTATATGGTTGGAGTAATGCGTTGGCAATATAGAATTTCTATTTATATGGGTTATATGACTGATGTTTATCCATCATTCTCTTTGTCTGGAAACGAAGCAGATTTTGATGGAAACAATTCATCTGATTTATTAGATAATTAAGATTTAGAAAAGCTTTTTTATGAAATGGTACCTCCAAGTTCTCAAATCTTATGCTGACTTTAGTGGTCGCTCTAGACGTAAAGAATATTGGATGTTTTTTCTATTCAATTTACTTATAAGCATCATATTATCGATTATTGACATTGTTCTTGGGTTAGATAATATATCTTTTTTAGGAGGAACTGTTTTTAGAAATAATGGTATTATTGGATCAATTTATTCATTGCTGGTATTTATACCTTCACTTGCGGTTGGAGTTAGAAGATTGCACGACACGAATAGAAGTGGATGGTTTTTATTATTACCATTTTCACCTTTTTTGTTATTCTTAATAAGTCCTTTCTTAGGTAAAATTGGATTCGCTCTTTTATTTATGGGGTACCTAACAATTATTGTTTTTGCAATAGTTTTACTAGTTCTTCTCCTAACAAAAAGTGATGAGGGTTCTAATGATTACGGCCCTAATCCAAAAGACGAAGAAAGAAGTCGAATGATTCATAAAGATCTTTTAGATAATTAAAAAGCTTTTAAAAAAACGAAAGCCTTCCAATTGGAAGGCTTTTTTTGCGCATAGTTTTTTTATGAATTTTAAGAAATAGATTGCAATTATTTAATAAATCTAATAGGCTAAATTGACATTTGGAAATTGTACTTTAAAATACTCACTCCAACTAAAAATCTATCCTTCTTTTTTCTTCTCTTTTCCTTCCAAACGGAAAGTGTATTGAACCATGATTGTTCTTGGTGCTTCAATTTTCAAAGGACGAAGTGAATATGTACGATTCAGAATATTACTTCCAATTAGAGCGAACTTATGAATATCCGTTACGTTATAGGAAACTCGTGCATCAAAAATCCAATTTCCAAAACGATGTGAATTGAAAAAATCCATGTATCGTAAATCTTGCAAAATCTCTTGTTGGGTCGTTAATTCTTCAAAATCTTTAATAATCGCATCCATATTTATCATTCTCGAGAAATATTTAGCACTTATACCAACTGCCAATTTCTTTGCAAAAACAATTTCAACATCCGCTTTAACATTGTGTAAAAATCGATATTTCAAAATTCCTTTAGATGGGTCCAATGAAGTAGAATTATAACTAAAAACTCTATTTAAAGAATCAGTTGCGTAAACATAATCAGGAGTCAATGTTTTTGGAACAATGTAATTGTAGCCAATCATAAATGTCATTGCTGTTTTCTTGCTAATCGTTGCTGCACCAGTAAAAGATGCATCTAAACCTGTTACTCTTGACTGTCCTGTGTTCAAAAACATAAAACCAGCACTTGAACTTAATGCCTGCACGTCAGTTAATTCGTGCCAAATTCCAAACATGTATTCTATAGTATTTTGATATTCTTGCCAAAAACCTGCAATATCCAAATAACCCATAACTTTTCCGAGTTTCAATCCTTGCTTGATGCCTATTTCTGCATTCCAACTGCTTTCTGGTTTCAAATTCGGATTTGGGAACACGCCGAAATTTCCAACACCCGTTTTTATGAATCGCTCTGTAATTGTTGGAAAGCGAAAGCCCTGACCATAAGAACCGCGCAAATACGTTTCTTGATACAATTTCAAACTTGCACCCGCTCTAAAAATTGGTTTAGTAGCCGTTATAGTGTCGTTCAATCGAAAATACTCCAGTCTTCCGCCAGCAGAAACAATTAAAGATTTGTTGAATTTACTGTCTAATTGCGCATAAGCTGAAACATTTAACATTTGGTTATTTGGAGATCCTGAACCCACATAAATGTTTGCAAATGAGTTCGTGAATGTACTTGTAATTCCGCCAATGAAATCTAAATTTTTTAAATCGGGATAGCTTTTTTGGAACATATAATCTCCAAAATAAGTGGTAGCATTATTGGATTGATTGGCACTCATTTTATTATCAACGTGCAAAATTCGCGTTCTCAAATGATGTTTTCCATCGGTTTGTGTAAAGAAATTCACAAATGGATCGACATTAAAAATGAATTGATCTTGCAAGAAAATCGCACCTGGATATGCTTTGAATAAACCCGAAGAATCGTTTAACCAAGCTAAAGGCATATTCGTGTGCATCAACATGACGTTTCCATTTACACCATAATTCAATCCTTTGATTTTTTTAGATCGATAACGCAAATTGAAATTCAATCTTCCTCTTTTTGAAATCAATTGTTTCTCTGTGAAATTGGTAATGGTATCTGGAAAAACAGTGGCAACAATTGAATCCGTTTTGGGAGGACCGATGTAACCATGATCGAAATTAATGTTTCCACCAATCACTAAATCTAAATTTCCAATGATACGCGAATGCAAGAAATTTCCCCCGTGAATTCCTGGATACATACTGTTCCATTTTGCATTTGGATGATTTGGAGCTGAATATGCCCCTGAATATAAATTCACTTTTGTCAAAGGTTTTGCTTTCGGGTAAGCGGTACGAATATGCACTGAACCTGACAATGCTGAGCTTCCTGACAAAACTGATGCTGCTCCTTTAATTACTTCAATCTGACTGATGTTCTCCACTGGAATGAATCCCCATTCTGGCCTGCCTGCATCTCCAGATAACATGGGCATGTCGTCAACAATTATTGCCACTTTCGAACCAACACCAAAAGTAAAACCACTTCCTCCACGAATTTGAGGCTCGCCGTCCAAAATATTCAATCCTGGCGTTTGATCCAAGGCTGTTTCAATGCTTCGCGTGTTTTTATTTTCTATCAATTCCGGCTTGATAACCACCATTGTAACCGTTTGCTCTTCGATTGGCTTATCGAATTTTCCTACTTTTATTTCTACTTGTTTGATTTCTTTAATGAAAAATTCAAGTGTAATATCAACCGTTACTGTTTGATTGGGAATAATTTGAACGGTCAATGTATCCGTTACCATTCCTGTAAAGCGACAAATCAGTCGACAATTACCTGAAGGAACTTCCAATTCGTATTTTCCTTGTTCATCAGAAAGTGCTCCAATGGTTACATCCTTGCGATAAATGACTGATGCACCTGAAAGTACAACTCCTTTTTCATCGCGAATTATTCCCTTGACTCTTCCGGTTTGAGCAAAAGATACAAAAGTCAAGCAAAGAGCAAGAACACTGAATAAAAATTTCATTCTAAGATTTATGGTACTAAAACTTTAACGACAGCATTTGCCGATTTCACAAAGTACATGCCAGATTTTAAAGTCAACCCAGTTAAAGATGCTTGATTTCCTGACTTTTCCATAGCTCCAGATAGATAGACAACATCATATTTTGCTGTTGCATCTCCTTTGATTTGGAGACCGTTTTCAACTGAATAATAAGCTTTGAAAACATTGTTTTGGATTTCATTCACACCAGCAGCATTATAAACTAATTCAATATCATCTATTAAGACCTCATCGTTTGCAGCACCGCCTCCAGGGGTTTTACTGGATGTGAATGTTATTAAAATAAAAGATGAAGTTGTCGCTGGACCTTCATAAACAAAAGGAATTGATTTACGTACCCATACACCATTTGTAGAACCATAATTCAATTCTGCTCTTGCAACTGTATGAGGAACTGAATTGGCGTCAATAGGATCTCTAAATTCATAATTATCGTGTAAAATCGCATGAACTCTTGCTTGGTCTCCTGAGTTAACAGGTGTATATTTTACCCAATAAACCAAAGAATCTGGTTGATCTGTTAAAGCTTCAGAAAAATTAGCATCTGCTATTTTTGAAAAATTGTAATTATTTGCACTTGTTGGTGTACTACTTCCCATATTGATTTGTCCAACTGTCACATTTCCATTTGCTACAGCTCCCAAAATACTCACTGAAAAAATACGTGCACAATAGCTTCCTGTTGCACCTGATCGAATAGCTGTAGATCTTTCAATTTGTTTTGAAGCAAATCCAGCTAAACCTCCTGTACCCGTTTTAAAACTGTTCCAATTGTTAGGTTCTTCTGTTGCTGTTCCAACATTCTCCCACGCTTCCATGTTTGCATTGCCTATTTGTTGTTGGGCAAAAGAACCAAAGCTTGTAAAAAGTAAAATATTTAAGGCTAATTTTTTCATGATTAATTATATATTAAGGACAAAAATAAACAAAACTAAGATTAACGAATCTTTAAATTATCAACAGTTGAACGTTCTGAAATAACTACATTTGCCTATGCACTTTAAAAATGTAGATACAACAAAGGAACTTCCAGTGATGGAAAATTTCTATACTATACAAGGAGAAGGCGCGCATTCTGGGCGCGCTGCTTACTTTATTCGTTTAGCTGGATGCGACGTAGGTTGTGTCTGGTGCGACGTTAAAGAGAGTTGGGATTCAAATGAACATCCGTTGGTTTCAATAGAAAATTTATTGCTTCAAGTGGAGAAAAGTGAGACTAATTTTGTGGTAATTACAGGCGGAGAACCTGCGATGTATGACTTAACAACTATTGTAAATGAACTTCATATAAGAAAAATCGAAGTTGCAATTGAAACTTCAGGTTGTTATGAATTAAACGGTGCGATTGATTGGTATTGTTTTTCACCAAAAAAATTCAAAGCTCCAGTGGAAGAGGCATATCAAAAAGCAAATGAATTGAAAGTGGTTATTTTTCATCCTTCCGATTTAGCTTGGGCTGAAGAACACGCTCAAAAATTGAATCCTGATTGTAAATTACACTTACAACCTGAATGGAGTAAACAAGACAAATTGTTACCTTTAATAATAGATTATGTGAAGAGTAACAAAAAATGGCGAATCTCGTTACAGACTCATAAGTTTATGCAAATTCCTTAAAACGTCTCGATGAACAAATTTTTCTACCTGCTATTTTTCAGTTTCTTTATTATTGGTTGCTCAACAGCGCAATTTCCCTACTCTACTTCAAACAAAAAAGCTATTAAACTTTTTGAAGAAGCACAAAAAGCTCCTGACGCTAATTTTGACCCGCAAAAAGGTCCTGATTATAAAAAAGGAATTGAGATTGCCAATCAAGCATTGGAGAAAGATCCGCAATTTTGGGAAGCACATTTGCTGATTGCAGAATTATTCGAACGTACGAATGATTACGTTAATGCAATCGTTCATTATAAAAAAGCGCTTGAAATTGACCCTAATCACAGTGTGAGCGGCTCTACTTTATATTATCTATCAGCTTCTCAATTAGCAATCGGTCAATACGACGATGCAATGACAAATATTGAACGATTTCTCCGAAATCCAAATGCAAATGAAAATTTAATTGGTCAGGCACGACAAATGCAATCCAATGCACGCTTTGCAAAAAATGCGATTCAAAATCCAAAACCGTTTAATCCAATAAATGTTGGACCTGGAATCAATACCGCTTTGCCAGAATACTTCCCAACACTAACTGTAGATAGTAAAACATTGCTTTTTACACGACGAATAAATGATCCAAGAGTCGAACATTATTTTGCACAAGAAGATTTTTTCGTTTCTAACTTTGGCGATGACAAAAAATGGGGAACTTCATTTCCGATGCCACAAAATGTAAATACAATTAATAATGAAGGAGCTCCAACAATAGCTTCTGATGGAAAAAGTTTGATTTTTGTGGGCTGTTCAGATGAAACTGGAACGTATTATGGAGAAAATCGCGAAGGAAAAGGAAGTTGTGATTTGTTTTTTACGCAACGAATCGGCAACAAATGGACGAATCCTATCAATCTTCCTGGAAATGTAAACACAATGCATTGGGAAACACAACCGTCACTTTCTGCCGATGGAAAAACACTTTATTTCATCCGAGGAATTCGAAATCGCAGCGGAAGTAGAGATTCTGATATTTATGTTTCCTATTTACAAACTGACGGAACTTGGGGTACGGCACAACGTTTACCGAATAATGTTAATACAACTTATGCGGAAGAATCTGTATGTATTCACCCCGATGGACGTACACTATACTTTGCAAGTCGAGGACACGTTGGAATGGGTGGCTCCGATTTATTTGTTACCCGAATGGACGAAAATGGAAATTGGTCAAAACCTGAGAATTTAGGTTATCCTATCAATACCATTTATGATGAAAATTCATTATTGGTGGCTCCAAATGGTGAAATTGCTTTTTTTGCTTCCAATCGTGCTGGCGGATATGGTGATTTAGATATTTACTATTTTGAATTGCCACAAGAATTGCGTCCAGTTAAAACACTTTATTTTGAAGGTAAAGTTTTTGATGCCGTTACTAAAAATTCAATTCCAGGACATTTCCAATTAACAGATTTAAAAACTGGAAAAGTGATGATTATTTCAGATGCCGATAAAGTGGATGGTACATTTATGGTCGCTTTGCCAATCAATAGAGAATATGCAATCAGTGTGACTTATACTGGTTATTTTCCTTACACTCTTAATTTCAATTTGTTGATTCCTGACGGAAAAGACAGTTATCATTTGGACATTCCATTGAATCCTGAAACAAGTCAAAAAGAGAATGTGTTGGCGAACGTTTTCTTTGATTTAGGAAAATCGACTCTTCGTCCAGAATCGAAAGTGGAATTGAATGAATTTGTTTCATATTTGAAAAAGAATCCAAAAATTAGAATTGAATTAGGCGGACATACCGATTCACGTGGAAATAAAGACGAGAATTTGAAACTTTCCAATGACCGTGCAAAAACCGTTTACGATTATTTAATTGCAAATGGGATTTCTGATACGCGTTTGACTTACAAAGGATTTGGTTCAATAACACCAATTATTTCCGATGCTGAAATAGCTAAACTTTCAAGCGACATCGAAAAAGAACAAGCACACCAAAAAAATCGTAGAACAGTTTATACTATCTTACCATGATACCATTTTTGAGATTGATTCGAGTAGTTAACCTGCTGATAATTGTATTAACAATGGTCGGTGTGGCGTATTACATTTTAAAAGTAAACGACTACTTGCAGATTGATTTCAACGCTTTTGATTACTGCTTGTTAATTCTTTCAACGGTAATAATAGCAGCTGCTGGAAACATGATTAACGACTATTTTGATGTGCGTGCAGACAGAGTAAACAAACCACAAAAATTGGTGATTTCCAAATACTTAAAAAAACGTTGGGCAATTGTCATCCACTGGTTTTTAAATTTAGCAGCTGTTTTCATTTCCATTTTATTAACGATTCGTTACCACAGTTTTTTGTTCGTCTTCATTCATTTGGCCGCGATGAATTTATTGTGGTTCTACAGTGCGAATTTCAAAAAGAAACTATTGATTGGAAACATTATAATCGCTTCATTGACATCACTGGTTCCGCTTTTAGCCGTTTGGTATTTCAAAGTTGCGAATGAAAGTGCCGCACCATTTTCCCCGTATCACAAAGAAACTTGGTCAACTTACTTGGATTATTCCTTCATTTATTTCTTTGTCATTTGTGCCTTTTTTCAAAATTTATCGCGTGAAATTTCAAAAGATATTCAAGACGTGACCGGCGATAAATTGATTCATGTATTTTCGTTGCCTATGAAAATTGGAGAACGCAAAGCTGGTTTGGTTTCTGTTGTGCTGCTTCAAATTCCCTTAATCATTGGAGCAGTTGCAATTTCCCAAGAAATGATTTCAATTAATTTGATATCTATAATCTTATTAATCGTTTCAGCTTGCTTGAACATTGCTTGCTTCGTACTTTACCTTATTCGAAAAGAATTTCCTTTTGACCCAATCAATACGATTATAAAATGGAGCATGTTGGTTGGGATTTGTGCATTATTCACCAATACTTTATGAATATCATTTTAGGTTCCACTTCGCCGAGAAGGAAAGAACTTTTGGCAGCGATGGGCTTCGAATTTCGAACAATGAGTCCAGATATCGACGAGTCATTCTCAGATGAAATTCCCGTTGAAAAAGTAGCAGCATTTTTAGCAGAAGCCAAAGCAAACGCATTGGTCGATTCACTTGAAAAAGATGATTTGTTGATTTGTTCCGACACAGTTGTAATTATCGACAATCAAATTTTAGGGAAACCAACTGACAGACAAAATTCACACGAAATTTTAAGCCAACTTTCGGGAAATACACATCTTGTGATTACGGGTGTAGCTTTAAAATCGCTTCATAAAACTAAAATCTTTTCGGTTAAAACGGAAGTGAAATTTGGAAATTTAAGCGATAAACAAATTGAGTATTACATTCAGAATTATAATCCCTTTGATAAAGCAGGTTCGTATGGCATCCAAGATTGGATTGGGTTGATTGGCGTTGAAAAAATCAATGGTTCTTACACGAATGTTATGGGTTTACCAACACATGAATTGTATGTCGCGATTTTTAATTTTTAATTTTTAATTCTTCACAACTTTCTGTTTCGTAATCAAGTCCAACTCAAACATTTCCTCCCCTTCATTTTTGATGACCCAAACTGAGTTTTCGTAGAAAGATATGATTTCCGCGTATTCAAATGGCAATACGATTTTATTATTGATGTCGATTAAACCCCATTTTCCATTCTTTTTAACCGAAATTAATCTCTCATGCGGCCAGCCAAATTCATATTCAAAAGGTATTACTGTTTTTCCAGTTCTATCAATAAAACCAAATTTCCCATTTTCTTCTTTTTGTGCAGGTGCGATTCCTAGACTTTCAGAATAGCCTTCAATCATTGCATATTCAAAAGGGACAATAATTTCATTTTTAAGATTAACTACACCACATTTATCATTTTTGGCTACAGGCCATAAACCTTTTGTAATTTTTTTTGACCAAAAAGCATATTGTTCTGGAATCAATACTTGACCTTTTAAATTCATCAAACCAACGTCGGAAGCATTCTCCATTCCAAAGACTAACACTTTATCGTCTGCGTAATATTCCAATCGACCATATTTCAATGGAATAACTTCCTTTCCAAGGCTATCTATCAAACCGTATAAGTAATCATACTCTCCTTTTGCAATCCTTACGACTGCATATCCATTCTCAAAACTCTCAGTATATTCGTATTTACAAGCAACGACAATTTTTCCTTTTACATCAACAAAGCCAATTTTATCGTTTACATCTACCACTTTAAAAATCCCTCCTTCACGATAACCAAAATTATAATCTACCTCTTTATAAATTGGATTTACTACGTACTTATCTTCCTCATTAACAAAACCGTAAAGTTGTGTTTTTTCGTCTTGTTTTGACTGTAATAATTGAGAAAAAGCTGGGGATGTTACCGCTAAAATGGCAACCACAAAAAAATGTTTGATTGTTTTCATGTTCTAAAATTACATTAATTATCTAAAATGCACTGAAATATTGGTCGCAAAAAAAAACCGATATTGCTACCGGTTCTTGATTTTCTTCATTCTGTAATTTAGTTAAGTTCAAAAATCTTAAACTAATCTTCAATAATCTGAATCGTTTCAATGCTATCTCCTTGACGAATTTCATCCAACACATCCAAACCTTCCGTTACGATTCCGAAACATGTATGATTTCTATCCAAATGCGCGGTGTTTCTTCTTGAATGACAAACGAAAAATTGAGATCCACCAGTATTTCTTCCTGCATGCGCCATTGAAAGTACACCTCTATCGTGAAATTGATTTTCGGCATCCAACTCACAATCGATTTGGTAACCTGGTCCACCTGTTCCTGGAATTCCGTTAGCGCCATCTTTCGAATTTGGGCAACCACCTTGAATCACAAAATCAGGAATCACACGATGCCATTTTAAACCATCATAATAACCCGATTTCGCAAGTTTTACCATGTTAGCTACTGTATTCGGAGCATCTTTGTCGTAAAAGGTTACGTGCATGTCTCCTTTGTTTGTTTTAATTATTCCTTTCATTTCAAATTTTTCACGAAATTAAAAGTAGTTTCTTTTTGCTCAACATAGAGTTTTGAACAATCACCACTTAACATGTCTGTTGAAAACTTAGTTAATAACCAATTTTTAACGCTCCTGTGCCTTCTTTAACTGAATGTTAACTTTGTATTTAGACCAACACAAACAATAAAACTAATGTTTAGCACACTTATAAAACGAAAACTTTCTGACAATCAAGTCGCAAATGTTTTCATTAACGCTATTTTCGATAGTGTTGATAAAGGATTTAAGGAAGTTGCATCCATCATAAATGAAGATACAGCCTTTGTAAAAAGCCCAAATATTACTGAAAGTCACAACGGAGAATTCAGTTTAATCGTAATCGTAGGGAATTTATCGTACTTAGAAAGTACTTTTGACGCTGACCAAGCTGCCAGAGTTGAGAATATTATCTTCGAAAAATTGGCGAAAATATATGATATGGAAGTGATTGCTTTCAAAAATCTTATCAGAGAATATCAAAATTTTATCGTTCGCGTGAACCATCCATCTAAAAATTGGATTTACGGAATGTCAAAAGCTGTTTTTCACAAATACAAATTGAACGATTTTCAAGACGAGTATTTCAGAAGAATGCAAGCACCAAATCCTTTATTCTTAAAAAGAATGGATGAAGTTATGGGGAATTTTATTTGGAATTGGGATGCGTTTTTCAAAAAATATAGAATGTAGTTTCTAAAAAAAAATCTTTTGAAGGCGGGACAATTTGTTTCGCCTTTTTTTTGTTTGTTGACTTCGCGAGCCTCAGTCAACAAACAAAAGCGAAGATCTTTCGAACCTCGCTTTTCAACCTAACTTATGAAAAAAAATTATACTTCCTCTTCTGCCATTATTGGTTTTCTGAAGACAATTTTGCCATCAAAAACATCCATTACAATGCGAGAAGCTTTATCTATTGTTCCGCTTAACAGCGCTTTTGAAAGTTCATTTAAAACTTGTTTTTGAATCACACGTTTCACAGGTCGCGCACCGAAGAACGGATCGTATCCCACTTCTGCTATGTGATCGAAAGCATCTTTGGAAACATACAACGACATCTCTTTTTCTGCCAACAAGCGTTTCAAACCTTCGAGTTGAATTTGAACGATTTCGCGCACATTGTCTTTTGTCAACGGCATAAAATAATCGTTTCGTCAATACGGTTCAAAAACTCAGGGCGAATCGTTTGGCGCAATAATTCCATCACTTCAAACTTAGCTTTCTCGGTTACTTTCTCTAGTTCAGCAGGTTTCGCATTTTCAAAACGCTCGTGGATAATGCTTGAACCCATATTGGAAG
>RFNX01000174.1 GCA_009926905.1 Flavobacteriales bacterium | reverse complement strand
TTTTCAGAATTCACTTTACCCGTTTTAACCAATTGACCTTTGAAATCAAAAATCAAAAATTCACTATCAACAAGTGCGTTTTTCAAGGTCACAATTCCTTCCGTTGGATTCGGGAAAACTTGAAGATTCTGAGCTGAATTTTCATTCAATCCTGCGCAATTTTCAACAATCAAATTCAATGGACTTTGAGCGCTGCAGCCATTTGCATCAGTGTAATTTGCAGTAATTACATTTATACCAATGTTAGCAATAGATGGATCAAAAGTAGAACCACTCACTCCATTTCCAGAAATGATTGCACTAGATGGATTTGTAGTCAATTGAACAATTCCTTGATTGTTGCAAATTACATTATCAGCGTCATTTGAAGTCAATGTAACAGTAGGATTTGCGTTTACAACAATGCTATTTGAAATTGAATTTGTTCCTGCACTGTTTGTTACGGTTAAAGAAACAGTAAATGAACCAGCAGCTAAATAAGTGTGTGACGGATTTTGTTGGTTTGAAGTTGATCCATCACCAAAATCCCAAGCCCAAATAGTTGGAACATTTGAAGAGAAATCAGAGAAAGAAATAGAGTTTCCTAAACACGTGTTTGCTGAACTTGGTTGAAAAGAAGCAACTGGAGCAATAGTCGTATTTCCTTCGTTATAGAAAATTTTAAAATCATCAAAATAGAATCCATCAGCATTCGTTCCTCCGTCAGATTTTAATTGAAAACGCACTTTAATTTGTTGTCCTAAATAATCACTCAAATTGATTTCTTCCAATACCCAAGTTGATTGAACACCTTCATAAACTGGTTGATTATTAGGTTGAACACTTCCATTAGCGCTTGTTCCTAAAACAGTATAATTTCCACATTGTCCAATCCAATTTGCTCCATTGTCAATTGAAACTTGAAACTGCGTATAATCATAATCAGCTTCTAAATTCCATTTCGCATAAAAAGAGATTTTAGCTGATGTTGCATTTGTCAAATCAATTGTTGGAACATACGTATATGTTTTGTTCGTATTCGAAGCATAATTTCCTGTTGGAGAATCTGCAAATGATTTAGTTGCTGAGACATAAGTTGAAGTTGTAGTCCCCCAAGTTCCTGTCCAATTTGTAGATGCTGTAGCGTCTTCCAATACTTGAAGCGTCACAGACCCATAGGTTTTGATAATTGTGTCTTTTTTAACCCAAAGACCATTATCTGTTTTAAGTATGTATTTGATTTGATCTCCAAACTGAATATTCGGATTCAATGTGTAAGAAATCGCACCCGTTGAACTTTGTTGACTATTTAAGTTATAAACCACTGAATTTCCAACTGTAACAATATTCAAAAGTGGTTGAATAGAAACAGTAACTGGTCCTGCTTCACGACCTAATCTCTTAATTGAATGATTAAAGTTTCCTGTTAAAGTGGCAACCGCTGACGGATCAGTGTCATTAACAACATTATAATTTCTTGCAATGTGCGCTAAAACCAAATTTGGAAAAACCATTTCGGCACAAGTTGGAATAATCTCTGCTTGTGGTTGCCAAAATGCTGTTCCTACCTCCGGGGTATGGGCGAAAATCGTGTCTTTTTGACCAACGCCTACATCAACTTTGTACATATAATCGTCTGAATCACCAGATGCTGGATACAATCCGGAACTTTTCATTGCAGTGTAACCATTATATTGTACCATGTGATTCGTATAATCTTGAAAATAGTCATGATGTTCTGCAAATTCAGCAGTTGTTGTTCCGATTGGAAACAAAATATCTTCAGCGTATGTGTGTGCATTGAATGCTGAAATAAAATTGTGGTTTTGAACCAACCAACGCATTGCTTGTGTTTCTGGCTCTGAGAAGGCTGCTGTTCCTCTGTAAGTGTCGTTACTTTGTGTTGCGCTCGTACCCGTCGTTCCCCATCCATAAGAATAATTTCTATTCAAGTCAACACCATACGATCCTCCGCTATTAAGTCTTCTATTTTTACGCCACATTCCACCACCAGTTGCATTTGTAGTTTCATTGTAAACGTATCCATCAGGATTGATGCAAGGTACAAAATATAGTTGCGTATTATTCACCAAATAAGTGACTTCATCATTTGTGCCATAATTTTCTAAAACATACCACATGAAGAAAATAGTTTCCATCAACGACATTGGCTCACGCGCATGATGAATGGCTGTGTAAAGAATTTTTGGTTCGCTTTCGTTTGTATTTGGATTATCTGAAATTTTAACGTGATAAATCGGGCGATTTCCAGCTGTAACAAAACTTGAAATAGGAGCTTTTGTAGTAATCAAAGTTGGGTATTGCTGCGCCATAGCGTCCAATTCAGCCAACATTTCAGCGTATTTTAAATAACCACCCATGGTCCCCAAGTTAAAATTAGAAGGAGTTGCAGGTGAAAATCCGGTAGAACCTCCACTTGTAGAACTGCAAGTTGCATTTTTTTGGGTCACAGTTGGTTGTGGGTTTGTCAACATATCAACATAATACGCTTGCACATCGGGAATTAGAATTTCATAATTGAATTCATAATCGTTCATAATTTGAATTTCTTCCTTCGAAAAATCAGAAATCAAAAAAGTTCCTTGTTTTCTAATACCGTGATCGACAGCAACACCAAGTTGTCCAAGTCGAAACATGTCGTTTTCATTTCCGAAAACTTTTACTCTTGAATAATTTTGAGAAAAGGAGGTAAAAGAAAAAATAATTGAAATAATAATTAGAGAGAAATTTTTCATAATTTGAGTTTAGCGGAACAAATTAAAGAAAAAGAAATTGATTCTTCAAAAAAGAAGTGATAAAACCAAATTTTATATCAAAAACAAGCAACTAAATAAGCAAGAAATGTGTTTAAGGTTAAGTAGATTTTAATTTATGTTGTAATTTAGCTACCTAGTGCAAAAATTAATAGTTTTTTTTCTTTTGATTTTAGCTTCATCGGTTCATTCTCAAACCGTTTGGATGACTCCCAATCGTGGACAATGGGACAATCGTATTTTGTACAATATCGATGTCAATCAAGGAAAAATGTACTTAGAAAACGATGGGATGACCTTCTATTTATCGGATGTAATGGCACACAATCATTCTGAAGATAACCACGTTGAGCATAAAGAAGGTTATAAATTTCATGTAATTCATCAAAAGTTACTTGGAGCAAATCTAAATTCTAATATTCAAGAACAAAATCAATCTACAAATTTTTCAAATTATATTTTAGGAAACGTACCTTCAAAATGGAAATCAAAAGTGTATTCGTATAGTAAGGTTAATTTCCAAGAAATTTACGAAGGAATCTCATTAATTTACAAAGGCGAAAATGAACAATTAAGCTACAATTTTGAAATTGAAAAAGGAATAGACCCTTCAATTATTCGCTACGAGATCGAAGGAGCAGAAGATATTCTAATTGATAAAAATGGAGTCTTTCATTTAAAACATCGATTTGGTGAAATAATTCAAAGTGCGCCAATTGCTTGGACAGAAAACGAATTAGGAGAAAAAACTAAAGTAGCTTGTCAATTCAATCTAAAAAACAATATTCTTTCATTCGAATTTCCAAATGATTATAACAAGAATGAAAAACTAATCATTGACCCAAGCTTGACATTTGCAACCTTTACTGGTTCAACAGCTGATAATTGGGGGTTCACAGCAACACCTGACATTAATAGTAATTTGTTTGGAGGTGGAATCGTTTTTGGCTCAGGCTATCCAACTTCAAGTGGAGCTTATGATGTTTCTTTCAATTCTGGAACAGGTTCATTTCCAATGGATGTTGGCATCACAAAATACAATGCAAGTGGAACAAATATCATTTTTTCAACCTATATAGGTGGTAGTGGAAATGAAACGCCTCACAGTATTGTTTGTGCGCCTAATGGTGAATTATACATTTATGGAGCAACTTCATCTTCAAATTTCCCAATGGCTGGAACACCTTATGATAATTCTTTTAATGGTGGACCAAGCGTTACAGAAAACTCTTTAGAATTTAATGGAGCGGACATTTATGTTGCACGTTTAAGTGCGAATGGAACACAATTATTAGCCTCAACTTTTGTTGGTGGTTCAGGAACCGACGGGTTAAATACCAATTCTTTACACTATAATTATGGTGATCAATTTCGAGGAGAAATTACCTTAGATGCCAATCAAAACGTATATATATCAAGTACAACAGCATCAAGTAACTTTCCAACAACAAGTGGAAATCAAACTTCGATTGCAGGTAATCAAGATGCAGTTATTTTCAAATTACCTCCCAATCTAAGTGCTTTGACATGGAGTACCTACTTCGGAGGCGAGGGATTGGAAACTGGGAATTCAATAACTGTAAGTGCAAACGGAACTGTTTATGTTGCTGGTGGAACAACTTCTTCGAATTTACCAATTACTTCAGGAAATGATTTAAGTTTCAATGGTGGACTTTCTGACGGATATGTCGTAAGAAAAAATGGTTTGACTGGAGCTACACTTTCTGGAACCTATATGGGAATGAATGAGTACGATCAAACGTATTTTGTGCAAACAGACATTGATAATTTTGTTTACGTTTATGGTCAAACGGAATCTTCCTGGCAAATTTCTCCAGGCTGTTTCGGAACACCAAATTCTGGCCAGTTTATAAGAAAATATACCCAAGATTTGATTAACGTTCCATGGACAACCATGATTGGTGGAGGTCATGGACACGTAGAAATTTCACCAACTGCCTTTTTAGTTTCAAATTGTTATGACATTTATTTAGCAGGTTGGGGTGGAACTTTGAACTCAAGTTATGGGCAAGCAACCTATTCAACGTCTAGTGGATTTGCATGTACTCCAGGAGCTTTTCAATCAAGCACGAATGGTAGTAATTTTTACCTTGCAGTTCTAAGCCAAGATGCGGCCACATTGAAATACGCAACCTACATGGGTGGTTTGACGGGAAGTCACAACCATGTGGACGGTGGAACTAGTCGTTTTGATAAATCTGGAAGAATATATCATGCTGTTTGCGGTGCTTGTGGTGGTAATCCCAACGGTTTTACGAGCACACCTGGAAGTTGGTCACCCACCAATGAAAGTTCCAATTGTAACATGGCAACCTTTAAATTTGAACTAAGTTCCATTGATGCGGCTGCAGCTCAGCCTGAGCCTTTGATTTGTATTCCACAGTCTGTTTATTTTCAAAACAATAGTACAAACGGGAATGCTTACTATTGGGATTTTGGAGATGGCAATTCTTCAACAGATTTTGAACCAATCTACCAATATACCACACCAGGGTCATACAATGTTGAACTAATAGTTTATGATACAAGTGGTTGTTATAGTTCTGACTCAGTTACAGTTACGGTTAATGTTGGTGCATTTGCTGGAGGTGTAGTTCAACCGTCCACTCCAATTTGTCCTGGAGGAAGTTATCAATTTGATGCTTATGGAGGTAGCACGTATAGTTGGTCTCCTGCTAATTTATTAAACAATCCTAATGTATCTAATCCTACAGCAACCATTCAAACAACTACAACATTTACTGTGGTAATTTCAGATAGTTGTGGCTCACAAACTCTTAGTGTTGTTTTGCCTGTCATAAATAATACACTGACATTGCCACCAGATACAAGTATTTGTTTAGGCGGTAATATTCAGTTAAATGCTGTCGGAAATGGGACAATTTCATGGTCGCCTTCTACCTTTTTAAATAACATAAATTCATTTAATCCCATAGCAATTCCAGATTCATCAATAACTTATACAGCAACATTGACAAGTCCGGAAGGATGTGTTTTGGTCGATTCTACCAGTATTTCAGTGTTTTTTAGTCTTCCAATTTCCAATTTACCAGATACAATGGAAATGTGCAAAAACAGTCAAATTGGAATTTTAAATTCTGGAGGCGACGGTTATTTATGGAGTCCAAATGAGTTCATTGATACTATAAATGGTCCTTTAGTAACTGTAAATCCTCCAACAGAAAGATGGTACTATTGTCAAGTTAGTAATGCTTGTGGTTTTGTAATGGATTCAGTGCTAATTCAAATTGTTGAAGCAAATATTACTGCGGGTAACGATACAATAATATGTCCAAGACAAACAGCAACTTTATGGGCAAATGGAGCTTTATCATACCAATGGATACCATTTAATACTGTTGTAAGTCAAAATGGAAATTTTGTAGAAGTTAGACCATCGGTAAGTACGAATTATGCTGTTATTGGAACCGATTTAAATGGCTGTTATGATACTGCTTATGTTGAAGTTGGACTTTATTCTTATCCTTCACTTTCAGTAACAAGTGATGTTTATGCCTTCTTTGACGACCAAATTCAATTGGAAGCAATAACACATATTCCGGGTACCATTACTTGGACTCCCGCTGAATATTTATCGTGTACAAATTGTCCAAATCCAATTGCGACACCCAATCAAGAAGTAACATATTATGTGTATTTTACGGATGTAAATGGATGTAAAAATTCAAGTTATGTAAACATTTATTACGACGCAACGATTTATGTCCCAAATACTTTCATTCCGAATAATGACGGGATAAACGATGTTTTCAGAATTTACGGAGGAAATTTAAAAGATATGGAATGTTTAATATTCAATCGCTGGGGTGAATTGATAAAAACTTTGAATTCAACCGAGGAATTTTGGGATGGAACATATCGAGGAAGAGTTTGCCAAGACGGAACTTATACTTGGAAATTAACTTATGTAGATTTTTTAAATCACAAGCATCAATTAACAGGTCATGTTAACATAGTGAAGTAAAAAATGAGTTTCTAAGAATTTCCTATGAATTTCAGATTTAAACTACCACATTCGTTTCTTTGCCAAATTGTCGATATGAAATCATTACAGCAATGAATGCTAAAACAACCATCACACTAAAGCTTAGTACCAAATAAGTAAAATCAAGTGTTCCTGAGATTAAATCTTTGGTAGCTAAAACCACATTTACAACTGGAATACAGGCAGTAACAAAATTCAATTCGATTCCAGGAAAGAAACCAACCATCGCCGGTAGTACCATCACAATATTCAATGGTGTGATAATACTTTGGGCTTCTTTAAACGTTTTTGCGTAAACTGCAATCGGAATCATAACTCCAGCAAAGAAAATTGTTAAAGGAAAAAGTAAACTGAACATTGAAACAATGAACATTGGGCTTAAAACTTCATGAACTATTTTCAAGATTTCTTTGTTGTCAACGACATCTAAAAATTCTATAGAAAGGAACAATCCCAATAATGCAGCACTTGAAGCTAATAAACCTGAAAGTACTACTACCAACATTTTACCGAAAAGAATCTGCCAGCGAGCCACAGGCGTCGTCAATAATGTTTCAATTGTGCCTCTTTCTTTTTCACCAGTAAACAAATCAATTGCAGGATACATACAACCTATAAAACCAAAGGCGATGAAAATATAAGGTAAAAAACCTCCGGCAATTTGCCCCACCATTTTTTTGTCACTTGCTATGTTTTGATATGCCGTTTGGAAAGGAGTCACTTTTCTGAAATCAACTTCCAATTCATCGTAACGTTTTTGTTGCGCTTTCACCTCAATAATTTTCATATATTGCTCGGCTCTTTCATTGATTCCCATTTCTGTTGCGTCAAAATACCAAGTCACTTTCGCAGGAAATTGAGATGCTAACGTTTGGTCGAATGATTTTTCAGTAATGATTCCAAGTTGAATGCTGTCTTTTTTTAATTCGTTCATCAATGAAACGGAATCTTTGAAAAACACCAACTTTTTCGCTCCCATTTCCTTTGGAATTTCATTCAATTCTTTAGCGAAATAGGAGTTTTCATCACCAACAATTCCAATTTTTAACGTTTTTACAGCAACTTCCTCTTGATAGGAAGCTGAAATGCCAACAAAAACATTCATGATGATTGGGAAAACTAAAATCGGAATAATTAGCATCATCATCAATGTGCGACGATCGCGTAAAGTATCAATCAGTTCTTTTTTGAATATTTTGAAAATCATGTTTTAGTTTTTAAGATTGTACTATTCGAATGAATTCAGCGGTAAGATTTGATTCAACCATATTGGTTCTAAAATCGTGCATCGTTCCTTCGTATTTTATTTTCCCTTTGTGAATGATTGCCAAATCATCGCATAGCAAATCTACTTCACTCATGATATGACTTGAAAAAATTACTGTTTTGTTTTTGTCTTTACAATCGCGAATGAGTTTGATGATGTTTTCTGCTGTAATTACGTCCAAACCGCTTGTTGGCTCATCGAAAACTACCACTTCAGGATCGTGAATCATCGTGCGGCAAATGGAAACTTTTTGTTTCATTCCCGTACTTAATTTTCCAATTCGTTTATTTAGAAAGTCGTTCATGTTCAGTAAATCGAATAGGTATTTTTTACGTTCTTCACGTTCAGCACTTGGAACATTGTAAAGAGAAGCAAAATAATCGATTACTTCAATCGGTGTCAATCGTGCGTAAAGTCCAGTTGATCCAGTTAAAAAACCTATTTTTTTGCGTGCTTCTTGTGGATATTTCACAGCGTCGATTCCAGCAATTTCAATGGTTCCCGAAGTTGGAGTGAAGATGGTTGAAAGCATACGAAGAGTTGTCGTTTTTCCAGCGCCATTTGGACCAAGTAAAGAGAAAACTTTCCCTGGCTGACATTCAAAACTGATATGGTCAACGGCTAATGCTATTCTATCTTCTGTATTCAATTCCTTTCTTTGCTGTCTTGACAAAGGGAATTCTTTGGTTAAATCACTGACTTTAATCATTTGGATTTATTTATTTTTCAATGTTGAAAGTACTACTTTTTAGTTGAATGAAGCTTTGTAAAAAGTGAAATTTTGTAAATATTAATTCGTTGATAATAAAACGAATGTCCTTACTTTGATTTTAAAATTCTATCAAAAGAAGCAATCGCTTTGTTTTTATTAGCCAATTGCCCACAAGCTGCATCAATGTCTTTACCGCGACTGCGACGAACATTCACAATTAGATTTTTCGATTCAAGAAAAGCAGCAAAAGCATCTACTTTTTTCGCGTCAGCTTGTTGGAATTCTCCATCGTCAATTGGGTTGTATTCAATAATATTTATTTTGCATGGAACACATTTTGTAAAACGTGCCAAATCTGCTGCATCTTCCAAAGAATCGTTGAAATCTTTGAAAATAATGTATTCAAAAGTCACACGACTTCCTGTTTTTTCATGGAAATAAATCAAAGCTTCGCTCAATTCTGCTAAGTTATTTGATTCATTGATTTCCATTATTTTGTTGCGCTTTTCGTCGTTTGCAGCGTGCAGTGAAAGTGCTAAATTGAACTTTACATCGTCGTCGCCAAGTTTACGAATCATTTTAGCAATACCAGCCGTAGAAACTGTAATTCTCTTTGGCGACATTCCCAATCCTTTATCAGAACTGATGATTTCGCAGGAACGCACCACATTTTTGTAATTCAACAACGGTTCGCCCATTCCCATATAAACGATATTCGTCAAAGGAGTATTGTAGCGTTGTTCTGCTTGATTTTTTAAATAAACGACTTGATCCACAATTTCACCAGCTGTTAAATTTCGCAACAATTTCAATCTTCCAGTTGCACAAAACGTACATGACAAACTGCATCCTACTTGAGAAGAAATGCAAGCCGTCATTCTTGAAGTTGTGGGAATTAAAACACCTTCAACTATTTTTCCTTCTTCAATTCCGAAGGCACATTTAATGGTTTTGTCTTTGCTGATTTGCTCGTCTTCGACATGAATCGCATCAATATAGAAATGTTCATTTAGTAAACTTCTGAATGCGATGCTGAGGTTGCTCATTTCATCAAATGAATGTACATTTTTCTTCCATAACCATTCATAAACTTGATTGGCACGAAACGATTTTTCGCCGATTTCTTTTATTACGTTTTGTAATTCCTCCAAGGAAAATTCACGAATGTTTTTTTTACCCTGAAGCATAGAAAGTTTTATCTGTTAAGCATTACAGGCATTACCAACATCAAAATGTCTTCGTTTTCGTTGGCATAAGTTGCTGGTGTCAACAAACCTGCTCTGCTTGGTTCGCTCATTGCTAGTTGTACTTCTGTAGAATCTAAATTTCCTAACATTTCGATTAAGAAACGTGAGTTGAATCCAATTTCCATATCGTCACCGTCGTAAGAACATGTTAATCTTTCTTGTCCTTTATTTGAGAAATCTAAATCTTCAGCAGATAAAACCAATTCTGAACCAGCAATTTTAAGTTTGATTTGGTGTGTTGTTTTATTAGCGAAAATCGAAACGCGTTTCATCGAACTCAATAAATGATTTCGATCAACAGTCAATACATTTGGATTTTCTTTTGGAATTACCGCTTCGTAATTGGGATATTTCCCTTCAATTAAACGACAAACTAAAGTAATGTCATTGAAAGTGAAAATTGCGTTTGTTTCATTGTATTCTAGCAAAATTTCTTCATCACCACGTAAATTTGCTTTCAACATGTTCAACGGTTTTTTTGGCAAAATAAAAGCTGAACTTCCATTTGCTTCTGCGTCCGTTCTTCTGTAGCGAACCAATTTGTGGGCATCTGTTGCAACGAAGGTAATATCGCCCGGTGTGAAATGGCAATAAACCCCACTCATCACAGGACGCAAATCATCGTTTCCAGTAGCAAAAAGTGTTTTGTTTACTGCTTTTGCTATAATGTCTCCCGACACTTTGATTGAATTTTTGTTTTCGATGTTTGGTAATTTTGGGAATTCATCACCGTTGTGACCTACCATTTGCGAATTACCGTTATCGTAAGTAATCTCAATTTCGTAGTTTACGGGATTCACTCTAAACGTGCAAGGTTGTTCTGGAAGATTTTTCAAAATATCCAAAATCAACTTAGCTGGAACTGCAATTTTGCCATTGTCTTCTGATTGAATTTCCAGAGTCGTGATCATTGTTGTCTCTAAATCCGAAGCAGAAACTTTCAATTGACCATCTTGAATTTCAAATAAAAAATTATCCAAAATTGGTAAGTTATTGCTTGTATTTAGAACTCCTGAGATACTTTGTAAATGGCGTAAAAGAGATGTGCTAGACGTTATAAAATTCATACAAAATTTATTTGGTACAAAAATAATAAATCAACTCGTATTTCAGCAATTTTCATTGTAATCGTGGTGAAAAAGCGAGAAATTGGGCAAATTTTATGATTAATTTATTCTTTCATCCTTGATAATTGATTTTGATAAATACTTTCAATGCTTCTCGCTGCAATATTCTTTCTGATAAAGTAAGTAAATCATCGTTTATTGTCACAGCTTTCAAAAAGTCGTTTTCGTTCAAGTCGATGGTGTAAATAAACTGTTGTAATTCTGTGCTTGAAAGTTTCACAATCGCATGTCTAATTTCAGATACTACTTGCTCTTTCAGAGGTAAATTTGATTGCAATTGAAATTCAAAATCAATGCCACTGCGATTGAAATCTTTTGAAATCTGAGCCATCGTTTTTTCAACGAAATCAAAATTGGTAAGACTTTCATTAATTTTTAAGTCATTCATAAGCTGAGAAATGTAAGTAAAGGTAATTAATGCAAAACAATTGCGTTTGTGATTCTAAATTAACTTTGTTAAATTTGATTTATGAAAGCACAAAGTTTGAAAGTTGAATTATTGGAGTGGCTAAATTCCATTGAAGATATGCGCATACTATCTACTTTGATGCAGTTTAAAAAGGCAACAATAGTTGAGGATTGGGCTGAAAAACTTACTGATGATCAACTTGAATCGTTGAAAAGGGGAATTTCTGAAATGAATGACAAAAAAGTAATTTCGAGCGAAGATTTTTGGAAGGCTTATGGAAATTAAGTTATCTATCTTTTGGACGAAAGAAGCTAAAGATAAAGTTGATGAAATCAGAGATTGTTTGAGTATTAATTTTGGTGAAAATTCAGTTGCTGATTTTATGAAATCGCTCCAAGAATTTGAAAATGTGATTGCACACTTTCCAAAAACATATCAAGAATCAACTAAATTTTTATTTTGCAGATTGGGTTTAGTTCATCCTCATGTCTCAGCAATTTATACTTTTGACGAATTTACACTTACCATATTAACTCTAATTGATAATAGAACTGGAAATCGTTTTTAATTTTCAGAGTTTATAATTTCATAGATGAAACGACTTTTTGACATACTTTTTTCATTGTTTATTTTGTTGCTTTTTCTTCCCTTTGGGTTGATAATTTCTATTTTGATTTTATTGGAATCCCGAGGAGGAATTTTTTACAAACAAGAGCGAATAGGCAAAAATGGTGTTTCATTTAAATTAATGAAATTTCGTTCGATGCGGACTGATGCAGATAAAAGTGGGAAATTGACAGTTGGAATGAGAGACGCACGCATCACGCGAATTGGTTACTTCATTCGAAAATTCAAATTAGATGAATTCCCTCAATTTATAAATGTTTTAAAAGGAGAAATGAGCATTGTTGGACCCCGACCTGATGTGCAAGAATATGTGGATTTATACTCGGAGGAAGAACGGAAAATTCTCAAAGTAAAACCTGGAATCACGGATTATGCTTCTTTAGAATATTTTGAAGAAAGTGAATTATTGGCAAAATCTTCGAACCCAGAAGAAACGTATATCAAAGAAATCATGCCTGCAAAATTGAAATTGAATCAGAAATACCTTGCGAATCCCTCTTTAGGACATGATATAAAAATCATTTTTTTAACAGCAAAGAGAATATTGCATCTTTGATTTAACTCTGAATCGTCTTTTCGAAAAACTGCCAAATAGTGTCTTTGGGACAAGGAGCTGTGAATTTCATTAGCTCTTTAGTTGTTGGGTGAAGAAATGATAAGGTACGTGCGTGTAGTGAAATGGAACCGTCCTCGTTTGGTCGTTTTGCTCCGTATTTCAGGTCGCCTTTAATGTGACAACCAATGCTTGCTAACTGTGCACGAATTTGATGGTGACGTCCAGTTTCCAATTGAATTTCAAGTAAGTGATATCGGTCAGAAGAAGCAATTAATTTGTAATGTAGTTTCGCTTCTTTAGCTCCAATAACGGATGCTTTTGAAACGTAGCTTTTGTTTTGACTTTCATTCTTTTTTAGAAAATGAACCAAATTTCCTTCTGTTTTCTCAGGAAGATTTTCAACGATTGCCCAATAAACTTTATTTGTTTCTTTGTCTCTGAATTGTCCATTGAGGCGCTCCAATGCTTTACTTGTTCGAGCGAAAACAACTGCACCACTTGTTGGACGGTCCAAACGATGAACGACTCCACAAAAAACATTTCCAGGTTTATCGTACTTAACTTTCAAATATTCTTTAATGTCATCAGGCAAAGTTTTATCGCCTGTTTTATCACCTTGCACGATGTCTGAAGCACGTTTATTTATTACAATTACGTGATTGTCTTCGTAAATGATTTGATCTGAAAACATCAATTGTTCAAATTGCTTTTCACTGCTTTGTTGTAAACATTACTTCGCCAAACTGCAATTAAAGTCAACCCTACGAAAGCAAAAATAGTGTAAATCAACCAAGTTGGGAATTTACCTAATCCATCGCCTTGTGCATAAGAATGTAAACCGACCAACATAAAATTTACTCCAAAGAACGTGAATAAAATCGCTGAATAACCCCAGAATGAAACGGCGTTGAATAAGAATTTACCTTTTAATCCTGGAATGAAACGTAAATGCAAAATAACTGCGTAAACTAAAACAGAAACCAAAGCCCAAGTTTCTTTTGGATCCCAACCCCAATAACGTCCCCAAGACTCGTTTGCCCAAACACCTCCGAGAAAAGTTCCAATGGTCAACATGAATAAACCTATGGTCATCGTCATTTCAGATATGTAGGTTATTTCATTGATATTAATTGTTACAATTTCACCTTTTTTGGTCGTTCTGAAAACATAAAGGAATAAATTGAATAACCCAAGAATACAAGCTAGGCCAAGAAATCCATAGCTTCCAGTGATAATTGCCACATGAATCATCAACCAATACGATTTCAAAACTGGAACAAGAGGCGTAATTTCTGGATCCAATAAATTCATTTCTGAAACGAAAATCATCAATGAAGCAAGAATAGCTGCTCCAGCAACCACCACAGCATTTTTTCTAGAAAAAAGAAACCCTGCAATCATCGTTACCCATGCAATAAAAATAATTGCTTCATAACCGTTACTCCAAGGCGCATGACCAGATATCATCCAACGAAAACTTAAACCTACGCCGTGATAGATGAAGGTTATAATGATACAAAAAACCAAGAATTTTCGTACTTTGTTAATGGTTTTACTTGTATTGGATGTTGGATTGAGGAAGATTAAAATGAAGAACAAAATCAGCATAATAACTCCTAATAAACCATACAATCTATAGGAATTTTTGAAAATCTCCATTTTGTTGTAGCTGATTTCAATTTTTACATTTCTTTCAGTTGGAACTACTGCTTTTCCAACATTGCGTTGCATACTAATAAGTTCTTTTAAAATCTTGTTTGCTTCAGAAAAGTTTTTCTTGTTTGCACCTAGGGCAACAGCGTTTAAGTAATTGAAAGCTGTTATTGAAGCTGTCGTATCAGAAATCAATAATTCAGTTGACATCGGGATAAACCATTGGTTATTGGGGTCGTTTTTCTTTGGAATAATGCGCAAGTATTGCCAAGAGAAAACTCCTTGTACAACCTCAAATTTCTCATTCAATTTAATTAATTTTTTGTCAAATTCTGAACGTTTGGATTCAAATTTTTGGTGAGCAATTTTGTATTCTTTGAGCCATTTAAAATTTCCATTAGCATCTATTAAATCAATCGCAGAGGCATAATCCTTCAGTTTTAAAGGTTCTCTCAAAACACTTGGAACTTGTACGATTTTTTGTTGCATCCAATATTGAGGGTACATGTGCATGCTCAAAATCATTTGCACAGCGTTATAATTTTTGTAAATATTATCGCGGTATATTTTTCGCAATAATTGGTCGCTCAGGGTATGAAACGGAACCACTCGACCGTCGTAGTCCAAAACTAAAAGTGTTGCTAATTCTTCCGAATGTTCTTTAGAAACAACATGATAAATTCCTTTTGAAGGATGATTGTGTTTTCCATCAGTTTCAGAATGATTGTGTTGCGCATTTACAGTGAAGTTGACACTTATCAAAGCTAGAAAAAAGAACAATTCTTTTCTCTTTTCTTTCAAAATTGCCAAGCGTTCGTTAAGGAATTGGAACCTACCAACTGGTGCAAAAAGTGAAAGAATCATTGCTATTGCCATTAATAAATAACCAACATACGTAATGTTTGTTCCCCACCAATCGTGGTTCACACTTAATTTCGTTCCTTCTTCGTTATCAGGTGTTGATGGATCGTCTAAGTTGTAACTGGATTGAAAAAATCGGTAACCGCGGTAATCCATCACATTATTCATAAATACACGTTGGTCGCGTTTATATTTCATTTCTTCATCTAAAATTGTAAGTTCACTTGCAAACGATGACGGAGACTCTGAACCTGGATATTTGTCTAATTTGAAATCTCTACATGCAATAGCAAATGGCACTGGTTTGCGAATAGAGCCGTATTCCAATTGGCACGTAATCCCATTTAAATCAAAACGAACTGGAGTTGGGATTGCGCCCATACCACCTTCTAAACGAACAAATTTTGTTGCTTTCCCGTCACTCACTTTTACAGTTAAATAATCGGAACCTTCTTTTTTGCTGCCAGAAGAAACCAACATTTTTTTAGCATGATTCAATTTTTGTTTGAATACGACTTGTTGATTTCCAACTTGATACAATGTTTTCGTTTTGAAAGTCACCCATTTATTTACAGGGACTGTTTTAAACAAAGAATCAGAAACTGGCATTCCCGATTGACGTGCTTTTTGCATTTCAGACATAGGTAAATAACGAACAGGCAACAACGTTCTCATTTGTACAGAATCGCCAACTGTTCGCGCTTCAATTCCTGGTGTGTCTAATTTTTTATTGAATGTAAGAGGAACGTTACCCACCATAAATAAATCGTTTTCACACAAGTAATTCGATTGCATTCCATCTGTAACTAACTCAAGCGCGCTAGTTTTGAATTTTTGATTGACAACCAATGAATCCACCATTTTTGACTGAAAATCAACGTATTCAACGCTGATGTTTTTGTTACCAATTGTCAATTCATCTAAAAAGTGATTATCGGTAATTTCAGATAAATACCTTTTATTCGCTTCTATTTTGGTTGCTTTGGTTTTCGGATTTTCAAGGTAAATCAATAAATACGGGTCGGAGGTAAAGATGAAATCAGAACTTGTACCTTCTTTAATGACCATTAATCCTTCAAAACTTATATAACGAGTGACACCAGCACCTATCAAAATGACAATAAATGAAAGGTGAAACGTCAGCATAGCAATTTTCTCGCGTGCAAACATTTTGTATTTGAAAATATTGGAAATGAGGTTCAATGTTAAGTAAAGTAACAATAATTCGAACCAAGTCGCATTGTAAATGATGATTTTCGCACTTTGAATTCCATAAATTGATTCAATAAATGTGGCAGCACCAATTCCTACTAGGAAAAGTATCAATCCAACAGTCATTCCTTTCATCGAAAAGAAGGCTGATATGAGGCGTTGTAATATAGATTGTTTCATGTGAGCGCGAAATTAAGCAAGAGAAGCCTATTTTGGCATAAATTAACAGATTTTGTTGATATTAAAGTAAGATGAGTGATACTCAAAGGAATGCTAATAATTCACAAACTCCTCAAATTCTTTACTTTCCCCGAAAGATAAAATCCTTACTTTTGACATGTCTTATTTTCTCCAAATTTGAATAAGGCGCAAAATTTTTATTTTAGAAATGAAAAACATCTTAATATTAGGTGCAGGACTGTCTTCCTCTTCAATGATTCGTTATTTACTTTCGTTGTCAGAAGAAAATAATTGGCACCTTAAAATCGTTGATCAGGACATTGAGTTAGTGAAACGAAAAATCAACAATCATCCGAATGGTGAAGCGCTTTCATTTAATGCATTAGATCCACATGAACGCCGACCAGCGATTGGACATTCTGATTTAGTTATTTCCATGTTGCCAGCTCGTTTTCACGTAGAAGTTGCAAAAGACTGCATCGATTTAAGAGTAAATCTAGTAACTCCTTCTTATATTTCTCCTGAAATGCGTGCTTTGGACGAAGAAGCAAAAACAGCTGGAATCGTCATCATGAATGAAATTGGCGTTGATCCAGGAATTGACCACATGAGTGCTATGAAAATTATTCATGCGATTCAAAATAAAGGTGGCGAATTGACCAGTTTCAAATCGTTTTGTGGAGGATTGATGGCGCCAGAAAGTGATAATAATCCGTGGCATTATAAATTTACTTGGAATCCAAGAAATGTGATTTTAGCAGGGCAGGGTGGAGCTGCTTGTTTCATTCAAAATGGTGAGTATAAATACATACCATACAATCGACTTTTCAGCAGAACGGAACGTTTTAAAATTGGAAATTATGGTGAATTTGATGGATATGCCAACCGCGATTCCCTTTCTTACAGAAAAACATACGGCATTGAAAACATTCCTACTATTTATAGAGGAACTTTGAGAAGACCAGATTATTGCCAAGGCTGGGACGTTTTTATAGAGTTAGGAATGACGGATGACACGTATCATATGGCGCATTCGGAAGATTTGACTCCTCGTACATTCTTAAATGCATTTTTACCTTACAATCGTCATTTGTCCGTTGAAGATAAACTGAAATTATTTTTACGTGAAGACAGAGCTTATTTGTTTCCACTTTTCGAATCAATCGGAATTTTTGAAAAAGACGAATCCTTTGGTTTTGAAAATGCAAGTCCAGCACAATTATTAGAAAAATTGCTCGTTGGAAAATGGAAATTGGAAGCAAATGACAAAGACATGTTGGTGATGTACCACGAATTTGAATATCAACTGGAAGGAAAAGAACATAAAGTGGTTTCTTCGATGATTAATATTGGAGAAGACCAAACGTATACTTCGATGGCGAATACAGTTGGTCTTCCTGTTGCGATTGCTGCCAAAATGATTTTGAAAGGCGAGTTACTTGAAAAAGGCGTAACTTTACCCATACATGCAGAAATTTATGAGCCCATTTTGAAAGAATTGGAAACGTACAATATTTGCTTTGAAGAACACGAAATTGAATTATAAAAGCTAGAAATAATGGAAAACGAAGAAAACCAAATGAACATTGAACTTTCTGAAGATATCGCTTTAGGAGTTTATTCAAATCTTGCAATTATTACACATTCACCAGCTGAGGTTGTGTGTGATTTTGTTCAAGTAATGCCAGGAATGCCGAAAGGAAAAGTACGTTCTCGCGTATTGATGACGCCACAAAATGCAAAACGTTTCTTACAAGCATTGGCTGACAATATCAATAATTACGAGAAAACATTTGGACTAATCGACGATCCACAAGCTGGAATGCCACCAATGAATTTTGGTACACCAAGCACAATGGCTTAATTTTTCAGTTTTCTGAAAATGATTTCTGTTTGTATTCCCGTTTACAACTCTGACGTTCGCGAATTGGTGAATGGATTTTATGAACAAGGAAAAAAACTAAAAACAGAAATTGAAATCATTGTCATTGACGATTGTTCAAAGCAAGAAACGAAAGATATAAATCGATCGTTTGCTTCGAAAATCAATTATGTAGAAAATCAAACGAACCAAGGCAGGGCGCGTATTCGAAATCAATTTTTGGAATTTGCGACCCAGCCTTTTTTGTTATTCATAGATGGCGATTCGCAACTCATTTCAGATACTTTTCTTTCAGATTACATTTCAGAATTAGAAAATAAAAACAGAGATGTGCTTTGTGGTGCAAGTATTTATCAAACTGAAAAACCAGAACGAAAATTTTATTTGCGTTGGAAATACAGTGTAAATCGAGAAAGTAAAAGCTTGAATGAACGACTTAAAAATCCATCATTGGGATTCAAAACCAATAATTTCATCATTCGAAAAGAAATTTTTCAAAAGATTAAATTCAACGAAACACTTTTAGGTTACGGACATGAAGACACGCTTTTCGGATTTGAATTGCGCCAAAACGAAATTACCATTCATCACATAGAAAATCCCGTTTTGAATAAAAATTTAGACGATAACCTTACTTTCTTAAGAAAAACGGACGAAGGTTTGAAGAGTTTGTTGAAAGTAGTTAAAATCATTGACAACAATCCAGATTTTATAAAAAACAACAAATTACTTTCAGTTTATAATAAGGTGAAAGAGAATTCTATTTTGAAAGTGATGTTTACTTTTTCATTTGTCATCCTTCCAATTATGAGATACTTTTTGCGAAAAGGCTATTTTACTTTGCGGATGTTTGATTTGTATAAGCTATTGATGTTGGATAAAATAAATACTTAAAGTTGCGAACAAAAAGTTGCTAATTGCGAACGGTTAACCATAATATTTAGAAGTTGCAAACAAATTGTTTTGCGCAGAGCCCTTCCGAAAAAATCGTTCGAAATTCTTTTGTTCGCAATTCACAATTATTAATTCGCAATTATTTGATTTAAAAGCATTTTCAATTTCACCTTTTCATTCTCCCAATTTTCAATTTCTGCTGCGATTTTACAGTTCTCTTTCAGTTGGTTTAATTTATCTTTATTTGAAAGAAGATCATTTATAGACTTTGCGATGGATTCAGGACTTATTTCATTAATAGAAACACCAATATTATATTTTTCGACGATTTTTTTGATTTCAATTAAATTAGAACACAGCACAACCGTATTCGTTTGAATGTAATCAAATAATTTATTAGGGAGAGCAAAACGGTAATTCAAAGATTTAGGTTTGTCCAATGCGAGTCCAATACTTGCGTGTCGGGTGAATTGCATAAGTTCTTCATAAGGTCGTTTACCAAAAAACAACACCTTTGATTCCAATTGCTGTGCTTTCACCATTTCTTTCGCATTTGGAATAACATCGCCATCGCCAACAATTAATAGAACTGCATTCTCAGTGTATTGCATCGCTAAAATGGCTTCTTCAAGTCCTCGATCGATATTTAATCCTGAACCTTGAACGATAATTAAATTTTTATCTTCAGGAATACCGAGTTCGCTTTTCGTTTTTAACTCGTTCCAATTAAACTTTTCTGAAACGTTTCTGATAACAATAATAGGCTTCTTGTATTTCTCTTCGAAAATTTCTGCGATTGAATCATTAACAGTTATGATGTGATTTAATTTTGGGAAAATCATTTTTTCAATTCGCTCCCATATTTTTTTGACAAAACGTCCTTCTAATTCCGGAGCCTCGGTAAATAATTCATGTGAATCATAAATAAGTGAAGTCTTTTTTTTGAATATGGAAGCTAAATAATTTGCTGGTAAGGTGTCCAAATCGTTTGAAAAAAGAATATCGCAACGGGATGATAATAAAAATATAAAAAATCGAACATTCATTTCGGCATAGAATAGTGCTCCTTTGTCGAAAAACAAGTTTAAGCGTTTACATTCGTAGTTTCTTTCTAAAA
>RFNX01000303.1 GCA_009926905.1 Flavobacteriales bacterium | reverse complement strand
TGTTCAAGGTTTTGTCGTATCTAAATGAGTCAAGCGTACGGCCTTTTTGGAAATAATAACGCGAAACGATTTCATTTCTAGCATTTCAGAAACTTCTTCTTTGAATTTATCCAAATCACGATCTTTTGAAGGAGTAAGTTTCGCTAACATTACTTCATAATCAGCTTTTACATCTTCAAAATAACCTTCTTTTTCAGCAGTTTCTTTTACTTTCTTCAGCATTTCTTCAGAAGCTGTGTTGTATTTGAATTCACGAGCTAAAACGTATGTTTTGAATTCGGCATATTCGGCATCTGTCAATTTGAATTCTCCTGCAGGCGCAATCGTTTTGTGTTTAAAAGCATAATCTGTAGCGAAATTGAAAATGTGATTTCCTGTCAATAACATCGCAGATAAACGACTTAAGTCTTGCAATTCAATGTCAACATCAGGCTCGATTCCTCGTCCGTCAATCACTTTTCGTCCATTTCTCGTTTGGAACGTTTTCAATAATGAATCTGGAACTTCTTTTGGCTTTGCTCCGTTTTCTTTGTCGTAGTATTCCAATCGTTGTACACATCTACCTGAAGGCGTGTAGTATTTTGCAATCGTGATTTTTATTTTCGAACCGTATTTCAAATCGTAGGTTCTTTGTACCAATCCTTTACCGAAACTTGTTTGACCAACAATGACGGCTCTGTCTAAATCTTGTAAACTTCCTGCAACAATCTCACTCGCAGAAGCCGAACCATCGTCGATTAATACTACCAATTTTACGTTTTCAGCAATTGGATCTTCAAGCGTTTTATAGACACGATTTTCTTCTTTCACACGTCCTTTTGTGGTTACAACAACTGTGTTTTTAGGAACGAAGAAATTCACAATTTTTACCGCTTCAATCAACAATCCACCGCCATTTCCACGCAAATCCAAGATTAGGTTTTCCATTCCTTCACCTTTCATTTTTTCGATTGCAGCCTTCACATCAGACGCAGCAGTTTGTGTAAAACTGTTCAATTTCACATAACCAGTTTTATTTTCAAGCATTCCAGAATAAGGAACATCTGGAATTTTGATTTCGTCGCGTGTAATATCGATTGTCTTTTTTCCTTCACCTTGACGTTCGATTTCTACTTTTATCGTTGTTCCTTTTGGACCTTTTAACGCACTTGAAACATCGTCGGAATTTTTCTTGTGCATGTCTTTACCATCAATTGAAATGATTTTATCGCCCGCTTTAATTCCTGCTTTTTCCGCTGGATTTCCTTCATAAGGTTCAGAAAAATAAGTATCATCACCCATTCTGCGAATCAATGCTCCTACTCCACCGTATTGTCCAGTTGTCATCAAACGGTAATCTTCGATATTCGATTCGTGGTAATAGACTGTGTAAGGATCCAATTCCTTCAACATCGCGTCGATTGACGTTTTTGACAATTTTCCGTTCTGTGGTTCGTCCACGAAATACAAATCCAGGTGTTCGTAGATTTGATCCATGATTTCTAAGTTTTTCAGTACTTCGAAGCCGTTTGATTGCCCAAAAGCACCAAAGCCTAAAAATTGAAAACAGAAAATAAAAAGGAAAAATAATTTGCTAAGATTTATCATTAGTGTTGCTAATTTGTGTGGTTAATTTCGAAAGGGCTTTAATCAATTTTTGTTCCAAATTGACATAATCCATTCGTTCGTTAAAAGTATAAATTATTGCGAATACAATTTTCAGATTTTGTTCCGATAATCGCGATTCCAATTCAAATTTATTTTTCCGAATGGCTTCACGGATGCATCGTTTCACATAATTGCGATCGTGAGCATGTTTAAAATTGCGTTTCGAAACGGATATTAACACTTGAAAAGGGTATTTTATTTCCATTTCTGTGGTTGAAAAAATAAACGTAAAGGGAAATTCACGCACTTTTTTTCCTTCCTTGAATAAGCTTTCGATTTGTTTGTGACTGCACAATTTATATTCTTTTCCGAAAGAAAAATTCATAGAAATTTTAGTGTTAAGCAGTATAAAGATCGACGATTTTAAATCGGAAATCAGTAAGTGTTTTCAATTCCACAGAATTATCATAAGCACCTTTAAATTGCTTTAAATGCTCACAATAACAATGTTTGATTTCTTCAAATCGTGGGTGATTTGGCAATTTCTTGTAAACTCCACCTGCTAAAAACCCGGGTTTTTCGCCCATAGATAGTTTCATCAAGGCGTGAACGATTTCGTCCGATAATTCAATTAGTTCTTTTTCGTCCATTTTTATTCTTCTTTAATTTCTTCAAAATCATCAAATTGATCGTCGTCTTTTTTCTTCGATTGAAAAGAAGTGCGCACGTCCACAATTGGTTTACCTGAAAGGATATAATTTATCGCGTTCAACATTTTGAAAATCATACTTACTAAAAAGAAGAAGCCAATGATTTTAAATACAAAACCAATGATTACTGTCGTTTCAATGTCAATGATACTCGATTTGAACCAATTTGCAACAGCATTATTTGAATATTGAGGAAAGAACAAAAAGCCAATAAAAAGTGCTATTGATACTGTAATTAAAATGATTTCGGACTTTAAATTGAAATCGTCTTTTCCTATCGTTGCGTTCAAAGGTCCAAGCATTTGCAATTGATGTTGTTTCTGTTGCAATTTCCCGATGAAATACGTTAACAAGATTATTGCGCTTGGCATTAAGTTATAAATAGAAACATCATTTTTATTCAAATCCAAACAAAACAGAAAAGTAACGTTCACTAAAAATAAGTACTTAACCGACTTGATGATGTATGTCTCGATTATGGTTTTTGGTCTTCCTGCTCTCAAAAACGAGAAAGCCATTTCAATGAATAACCAAAGAAATCCATAAATGGCAAACAGAACTCCAAGTCGAAAAATTAAATTCAGTAATTCCATAACCTATTTAGGTTTGAAAATTAAATAATCTTTTGGTGCTTCAGGCGCTGTTGAAGGATCGAAATTTAAACCAATAATCTTTCCTTCTGTACGTCGATTCGCTTGATGCAAACGCTCAAATTTTGCTTTATCGGTCGTTTTAAATGGAGTAATGTAAGCTTCTGTTAATTCAATAAAACTGTTTGTTTCTGAATCTAAAACGCGTGCCGGTTCCATTTCTCCCTTTCCAACAGGAATCAATCTTCTTGCATCGATGCCTTTTTGTTCCACCAAATATTTGTAAACTGCTTTCGCACGATTGATTGATAATGCTAAATTTTTATTGTTATCGCCACGTGAATCGGTATGTGAAATCAATTCCAACATCATTCCAGGATATTCAATTAGCAATTGCGCCACTTTGTTTAACGAATCAAAAGACTGAATCGTTGTATCATTGATAAATTCCCAAGAATTAACCGCGTAACGTACTTCAGGTAATCTAATAACTTTTTGAACAACGGGAACTGGTTCAGTAATTTCAACTGGCAAGGATTGCGTTTGTCCAATAGCATCAGTTACTGTAATTTGATAGAAACCTCTTTTTAACAGAGCTAAATCTTCAGTATTTTGTCCGTTTGACCAAGCATATTTGTATGGCGCAACACCTGATTTTACAACCACATCAATAGCTCCATCGTTTCCTCCAAAGGCTGTTACATTCGTATGTGTTTCTTGAATTTCCAATTTCGGAGGTCGCATTTCATCTGCAAAATAAATATCAGCATCCGTTGCATTTCTGTTACTCGACCAATAATATTGCGTTCCATATTTTACTAAATACGCATCAAATCCAGGAGAATTGATTTTGTTTCCCATATTTGTTGGCACTGTCCAATCGTTCCAATCGCCTTGTTTGATGGAATAAAAAATATCGCAACCGCCTTGACCTCCAAAGCCATTAGAAGCAAAATAAAGTGTGTCATTTCCTTTCGATAAAAATGGAGAAATTTCGTAACCTGCAGAATTGATAACATCACCTAAATGTTTCGGAGTAGACCAAACACCATTCGTATTCAAAGAATAATACAAATCTTCCTCTCCTTTCGAATTGTCGCCAGCTAAAGATAGAATCAATACTTTTCCATCATTTGAAACTGTAAAACCAATATTTTCGCCAACAACTGTAAAACTTGGAATTTCAATTTTTGTTGGCTTTCCCCAAACACCTGTTGCATTTTTCACTGATAAACCTATTCCTTTGTTTTCGCTTTTAATCCCGTTTGAAAAAAGTACATAAGCTTGCGTTCCATCTTCCCTAAAGCTTGTCAAGCCATTGTGTTCTCTCGTGTTTAATTCAGTACTATTATTTGCTTCTAGCCAGACACCTTTTTCATTTTTAGTTGAAACCCAAATGTCTTGATCGTTTATTCCACCCATATTGTACTCATCAAAGGTGCGAACGAAGTACATTTCTTTTCCATCAGGAGACAATACTGGAGCACTTTCTTCAGCAGAAGAATTGATTCCAGTTCCCAAGCGTTTTGGGGTTGATAATTCGAAATACTGTGCATTCAAAAAACTACTTGTTAATGAAACACATAAAATATAAAGTAGCCTTTTCATTTATTTAAATCTGTAGTTAAGTACCAATTCGTGTCCGCCTAAGCTTGATTTGTAAATACGTGTCGTAGGAACATCCAATGCATAGCCAACTCTGAATTTTTCATTTACTTGGAAACCAACAATAAGACCTGCCGAAGCATTGTGATGATAAGTTAGTCCTGCAAATAAAGCAGAACCAATTTCAGCGATTGCAGAAAACTCAAAAGATGTTGGTGCGGGTTGCATCACTTTTACCACAGCTGTTGTTTTCAATTTTACTTCAGATCTTAATTCAAAAGTATAACCCGTTATTAAAAACAAATGCGATTTCAAATTGAAATTAACATTAGAATTTCCAAAGCGAATAACGTCTTTCGTTAATTGATTGGCAGCAGCACTTATGAAAAAATTCTCGTATTGGAGATTAATTCCAGCACCAAGGTTGATGATGTTTGTGTTCCATTTTCCAGAAACAAATTGATCGTATTCTGCATCGCCACCTGCGTACGGATTTTCTGGATTTTGAAGGTTTAGTACTTTTGCTTTATCAGCATCGAAACCATTGTTGCTTACTCCCAACTTCAATCCACCTGAAATTTTCAAGGAATTGGTAAATCTGTAATGAGCTGCATACAAACCTGCTAGTTGAAAAGAACGAAAAGCGCCGTATTTATCTGTGCTTAATTGTCCTCCAACGCTATGTGAAAACTTACTTTTTTTAGGTTTTAAGCCTTCTTCTATTGGAACACTAATCCGCATGTATGGATTGTAAATTGGTTTTGGTTTCATGGTCAGGTTTTTCTCAAAATTCAAAAATGCGCTTTGTGGCTCTTGACCAAAACCAATCATCTGCCAACGACCTCCTAAAGTCAAAATTGTTGCTTGTTCGTCTCCAATAAACGCTGGATTGTACAAACTTCTGTTTAGGGCCACTTGCGAAAACTGTGGGAGTTGTTGTGCTTGTGTTGTTCCTATAATTAGGAGTCCCAAAAGAAATAAACTTATTCTCATTTTTTAAGGATTATTGATACCGTTCCGTTTAACGTTTCGATTGAACCGTCTTTTGAACGTTGAATAACAAAATAATAACTTGACACAGGCAACAATGCACCTTTGTACTTTCCATCCCAAGGTTTTGATGAATAGTTTCCTGGAATGGATTCGTAAATGGTTTCGCCCCAACGATTGAAAACGCTCACGGTATTTTCTGGGAATTGGTCATCTAAACCAATAAGTTGCCAAAGATCGTTGTCACCGTCGTCATTTGGTGTAAATGCCGTTGGAATAATTAAAGGGCAATTCTCAATCGTCACCGTCACTGTAGTAGCAGGACCTTTACAACCGTTCAAAGTTTCAGAAACATAGTAGGTTTGTGTGTTTTGATTGGAAGGTAAAAATGTTTGTATTGTTCCAAGTAGTTGCGTTAATGCAGAATCGCTGTACCAACTGATCTCCTTTCCATCTCCATTTTGAATTGTAAGCTCATTTACAACTGAATTTTTACAATAAACAGTGTCGCCTACAACGATTGGAAGCTGAGGAACATCGTTGATTGAAATCGTTTGTGCTCCTACCATAATATTGCTACAAAAAGCATCAGTAATTGAATCTAAATCATAAACTCCAAAAGCATTTCCTATTGAAATTGGCACAGTCGTCGCATTTTCCACAACTTGTGGATTTCCATCAATATTGTAATAAATCGTATAATTTGGAGTTCCTTCAACGTATAAAGTTAAAGGATTAAATTGTTGCCCTTCGCAATAATAATCTCCGCCAGTCAATTCTAACAATCCCGGCAATGGTCGAATGACAACAATGTTCGTATCGGTATAATATTGTCCACAAATTGGAGCACTGTAAGTTACTTCATAAGTACCTGGTGCTGTTCCACTTGGGTTTATTTGTCCAGTTAAATTATTGATGTTTAATCCTTGTTGAACAACATTGTAAATTCCACCTGTGATGAAGTCTGGACCTAACGTTGGCGAAACAGGACTTTCATTTAAACAAATATTAGTTGGATACGATAAATCAAAATTTGGATCTACTGACTTCATCGTAACAGTGACCGATGCACCGCAAGAATTTTGCGACCTTAGAGAAATATCATCTATTGAAAAATCGTTTCCAATTGCTTGGTATTCTTTATCAATCAAACAAAATTCCGCGATTAAATTATTTCCTGAATTCCAAACATAAGATACTTGATTCCAAACACAATTTTGATTTAGGGCATTTTGAGTGCCAATAACGTTTCCATTCACACGTGTTTCTATTTTTGCAACATTGTTCAAAGAAACGGTCTGAACCCAATAAGAAAACAAGTAATCTTTATTTGGTTCAACTGCAATTTGTTGACACCAAAATTTTTCATTTCCTAAATTGTAAGTCGAACCATCGATTACCATAAATCTTCCATTACCGTCTCCAGAAGTATGATCCACGCAATTCCCGAAAGTGTTGTACCAATTGCTTGCATTCGTAACAATTCCATAAGCCCGTTGCGCTCCATTTGGATTATTTGGAGCATAATTCTTGTATTCGCTCGAAAAACCGTTATTTCCTAATTCAAAATTTCCATTGTAAACTAAGTTTGGTGAATTTACATTAGTCGATACGGTATAAGTTGTCGTATTATTAGGAGAAATATTTATTGTTGGTTGATCAATAACAGAAAGTTCTGGATCGTTAGGTGAAGCTGTCCAGTTATAAGCACTGTTTCCACCTCCCCCAGCTGTGAAAGTTAAGTTTGAATTTGGGCAAACCGTTGTATCACCAGGTGTAATCGTAATAGGTGAAATCGTATTTATTACAACATTCTCAACGGAATCAATTGCGCCTGTATTGTCCTGTAAACCAATTGTGTAAGTGCCTGGTTCTAAATATTGAAAAACACCTGTTACGTTAGTGGTTGGAATCGGCATTGGACCGTTTTTTACCTGAAAAAGGTAGGGTGCAACTCCTCCAGTCGAGTAAATAACTATTAGCCCTGAATTTGGATCTGAACAATTGGGTTGAGTTACTGAATAGGTAAATGAAAGTGGGGTTGTTGGAGCAGTCAGTGCAACATCATCAATGGCAAAATCGTTTCCAGTGAATCCAGTGTTATTGTTAAACATTTCAATATTCACACAAGCATTCGTTGGTGTAAACGTATAGCGAACTTGCACCCATCCTGTATTTGGTAAAGGTGCAAAAGCTGTTCCGTAAGAAAGAAAAACATTACTTGCATTGTTAAATTGCACACCAATATTTGCCAATTCTGAGGCTCCAGAAACACCATTTGTTACCGTTCGAATCCAATAGCTAAAAGTATAAGTTTGTCCAACTGTTAAATTACAAATTCCACCACCATTATTACCTGCTTTCCAAAAGCGTTGCTGTCCACCAGTAGAATTGCCGTCAATTACCAACATTTTTCCCGTACCTGTTGTGTGATCGCCAGATGAAACAAAAAACTGTGAGTTTATTGTTTGTGGATTGGTTACAAAGGCATAGTTTCCAGCCGAAGAAGAACCTGTATAGGGAGGAGAAAGTAAATTATAACCTGCTCCGTCGATAACGAAACCAACACCTGAGCCTCCGTATTCAAAGGAGCCGTTGTTGATTAAGTTTTGTGCCCTGAGGGAAGTCAAGGACAAACAAATGATCAAAAGTGATTGTAGTAATTTCATAGTATTATAATCGTTCAAAATTAACAATATAGCAATTGAAGGAATTTACCTCCTGATTATCTTTTCAGCAATTGTAGGTTTAAAACTAAGCATTCTTCAATCCAAACACGTACACGGTGGGTCTAATTTTATCTTTACGCCAGGCAATTTTGCTATCAAGTTTTTCTGGAAAATCGTTCCGTACATGGTGCCAGACAAGTCTAATTTTTTCAAATTTTCTAGCTGAAACAAACCCGCACCCATGTTTAGAATTTCGTTATTATAGAAATCCAAGACTTCTAATTTTTTTAGATTTCCCAAAATGTCGGGCAAATCTGTCAAGCGATTGTCCGAAGCAATGAGCGTTTTTAAATTTCTCAACCGAGCCACTGGAATTGGGAAAACTTCAAATTGATTGTGGTCGATGTCCAACACTTCCAATTGCGTAAAAACATCAAAAGAATCGGGTAAAGTACTTAACTTGTTTTTGTTTAAATATAACTTTTTGAGGTTTTTGAATTTCCAAAGTTGAGCTGGAAGTTCAGTCAATTTCATTTTTGCTAAAGACAAATTGTAAATCGTATCCTGCTTGGCATTTTGAACTTCACTCCATTGATAAACCGTTTCAATCGTTTTTTGACCAAAACTAGGAAACCAAAGTAGCGCTAAAATAAGCCCGAATAAGTTCTTCATCCTTTGCGATTTGTGTTTTAAGTGCCTCTAAGTTAGGGAATTTTTCTTCAGAACGAATGCGCTTGAACAAACTAACTTTCACCAATTTATCATAAATATCTTCATTGAAATCAAAAATATTGACTTCGATGGATTGTTGTGCTTCATTTGAAACAGTTGGTCGCGTTCCAATATTCATCATCGCATTGAGATTCTCTCCTCCTTCAATTGCAATTCTAACAGCGTAAACTCCATTTATTGGAATCAATTTAGTGCTTTCTTGAACCTTTACATTTGCTGTTGGAAAACCAATTGTTCGTCCCAACTGCTTGCCTTTCTTTACCATTCCTGTGATTTCGAATGGTTGATTCAGAAAGATATTTGCCATTTCAATGTCGCCTTGCAAAAGCGCATTTCTAATTTTAGTAGAGCTCACATTCACCTCATCGACTTCTTTTGCTGGAATTTCAATCACTTCATAGCCAAATTCTGTCGAGTGATTTTTCAAAAATTCAATGTTTCCTTTTCGATCGTTTCCAAATTGATGATCGTAGCCGATGATTATTTTCTTCGCACCAATTTTTGAAACCAAAATGTCTTTTACAAATTCCAAAGCTGACAATTGCGCAAAAGCTTTTGTAAATGGGAAGATAACGACGTTTTCCAATCCACATTCAGCCAATTTCTCCAACTTTTCAGCTTGTGTTTGAATGAGTTGCAATTGGTGATTTTCAGGATTCAAAACCATTCTTGGATGTGGATAAAAAGTCAACAATACACTTTCTCCGTCACAGTTTTGAGCTTCTTCTACCAATTGTTGAATGATTTTTTGATGACCTAAATGCACGCCGTCAAACGTTCCAATTGTTACCACTGGATTTTTTATTTGATGCACGAAATCTAAACCTTCAAAAACTTTCATCGCCTCATTTTCGGAGCGTAAAGGTAATGAATTGACTTGTTAAGAGGAATAATTTCTCAAGAATGAAATTTTTGTGAGCTGGTAATAGTTCAGATTATCTGTTGTCGAAATTCAAACTGAATTTTCATTAAAGCTCTTGCTGGAAATGAACTTTTCCACTAACTTAAAGTGAAAAATAAGATATGGAATTAGAATTAATAAAACGTAGTATCCTCGAAATCAGAGGAAAGAAAGTTATGCTGGATATGGACTTAGCAACAATTTATGAAGTTGAAACAAGGGTTTTAAAGCAAGCAGTTCGTAGAAATTTAGATCGCTTCCCAGATGACTTTATGTTTGAATTAACAATTGAAGAGATGAATAACTTGGTATCACAAATTGTGATACCCACCTTGAATCATTTTGGGGGAGCTAAACCTTTTGCGTTTACTGAGCAAGGAGTTGCAATGCTTTCATCTGTTTTGAAAAGTAAAAAAGCTATTCAAATGAATATTGCAATTATGCGCGCCTTCGTTTTGATGCGCCAATTTGCGTTAACCTATCAAGAACTTTCCGAACAATTAAAAGACCTCGAAAACAAACACAACCATAAATTCGATGACATTGAGCAAGTTTTGAAATATCTGATTCAAAAGGATAAAAAGCAAAATCATCAATTTGAACGCAAACAGGTTGGGTACAAGAAGTGATTTCATTGAAATTAGAAATTCTTGCTAGATTTCTTGAAATTTTTAGCTCAGCAAAAAAGAGTTTTTAACGGTTATTTTCTGAAAGGTATATTTCTGAAATTCTCAAGTTTTAAAATGAAATACCCTCAATTCAACGAGAACAATTATTTTCGTAAATCTAAAATTCTTAAAAAATGAAATTTTCCTTTTTAAAATCTGCTTTTTTAATCATTTACCTTTCCGCTTTTGTCGTTCGCGCGGAAGAAGGAATGTTGATTCCATCGCTGATTGCGGCATTTGAATCGGATATGAAAGCAAAAGGAATGAAGTTATCTGCTGCCGATATTTATAGCGTTAATTCAACAAGTTTGAAAGATGCCATTCTTCAATTTGGTGGGGGTTGCACAGCAGAATTAGTTTCAAAACAAGGATTATTATTGACGAATCATCACTGTGGCTACTCGCAAATTCAATCCCATTCTTCGTTGGAAAAAGATTATTTGAAAAATGGATTTTGGGCGAAAACGAAAGAAGAAGAATTGCCAAATGCGGGTTTAACTGCTCTTAGAATTGTTCGAATCGAAGATGTTACTCAAACTGTTTTAAATGGTGCTAGTTCTAAAAACGATTTGGTGACGATTCAAGCAAATATCAAAAAAATGGTTGCTGCAGCAGTCGTTGGAACGCATTACGAAGCCGAAATCAAAGCTTTCAATTATGGAAACGATTACTACATGATGGTAAAAGAAACGTTTTTAGATGTGCGATTTGTAGGAACACCTCCAAATTCAATTGGAAAGTTTGGTGGTGATACCGACAACTGGGTGTGGCCAAGACATACAGGAGATTTTTCTGTTTTCAGAGTTTACGCCGGAAAGGATAACAAACCAGCAGCTTTTTCCAAAGACAATGTTCCTTATGAACCCTTACATTATTTGCCTATTTCATTCAAAAACAGAAAAGTGGGTGACTTCACGATGGTATATGGTTTCCCTGGACAAACGGAGCAACACGTTGTTTCATCTCATTTGAAATTCATCATTGAAAAAGAACGTCCAGCTCGTATCAAAATGCGCGATTTGTCATTGGAAGCAATCAATGAAGGGATGAAAAGTTCCGATTTAATCCGTATTCAATATTCCGCAAAGCAGGCTAGTATTGCAAACGCCTGGAAAAAATGGATTGGTCAAATTGATGGTTTGAAACAATTGGATGCTGTTTCCATAAAAGTGGAGCAAGAAAAGAAATACGTGGAAAGTGCAAATTCAAAAGCAGAATGGAAAAAATACGCAGAAGTTGTTGCTAAAATGAATGCCTTGGTTGCTGCTAAATCGGATTTAGAATTCAAATATGCAATGGGCGTTGAATACATTTCTGTTGGACCTGAATATTTTAAATTGGCACGTTCCTTGAATGATTTGATTACCAACTACACAAAATACAAAGAAAATGGTGAGTTGAAATCAGTTATTGATAAATTAAAAACAAGTGCAGAAGGATTCTTTAAGAACTACGATGCGAAGGTGGATGAGAAAATTTTCTTGCTTCAAACAGCAGAATATTACAAGCAATTAAAAATTGAAACGAAAGAACCATCTGAAATATACGCTGAGTTTTTAGTAAAGGCAATTTATACAAAATCAATCTTTACCAATAAAGAAAGATACTTAGCTTTCTTATATAAATTTTCAGAAAAAAGTTTAAAGAAAATCAACAATGATTTGGGTTTTGCGCATTATACAAAACACTTAAACGAATTTAGAAACAACGTTCTTCCAGGATTTCAAGCCTATCAAACTGAAATGACTGCTTTGCTACAGCTTTATGTGGAAGGGAAATTTGTGATGTTTCCAGATGCAAAACATTGGCCAGATGCAAACAGCACACTTAGAATCACTTATGGTCAATTAGAAGGCTCATCACCAACTGATGGAATGATGTATACAGAACACACAACACTTGACGGAATTGTTGTAAAATACAATACAGGAAATCCTGATTTTGAATTGTTGCCACGAATGTTGGAATTACATAAAGCGAAAGATTACGGCGATTACGCTCAAGACGGAGAATTATGGGTGTGTTTCACTGGTTCCAATCACACGACAGGTGGTAATTCTGGTTCACCAGTAATTGATGCAAATGGTTATTTAATGGGCTTGAATTTCGACCGAACTTGGGAGTCAACAATGAGTGATTATATGTTTGATGCAAGTCGTTGTCGCAATGTTGTCGTAGATATTCGCTACGTGATGTGGGTCATGGATATCTACTC
>RFNX01000151.1 GCA_009926905.1 Flavobacteriales bacterium | reverse complement strand
GGTATTTGAAGGCGATACAGTAAATGTTCCCCGGAACAGATAGTTGCTGTTTTTGCAGCAATTGTTGGTCTAGGATTAACTGTTACTGTAACGTTAAATAGTGTTCCAGAACATGAACCTAAAGTTGGAGTTACAGTGTAAACGACTGTTTGTGCAGAAGATGATGTGTTTGTTAAAGATCCCGAAATGGATGTTGCTCCTGTACCTGCAGCTGTTCCTGTTATTCCTGTTGCTGTTGGTGCAGACCATGAATATGTTGTACCTGAAGGAATTAAGCCATCAGTAACATCTATTGGAGTTACAGAAAAAGGAGTTCCACTACAAGTTGTTGCTGACAAATTATTTACAACAGGATTTGGATTAACTGTCACAGTTAAAGTAAAATCAGAACCAGTACAAGTTCCAGAAAGTGGTGTAACAGTATAAACTACAGGTATTGGCGAACTTGTTGAGTTTAAAAGAGTTCCTGAAATATTACTAAGTGCCGCACCTGATACAGTTCCCGAAATATTTGCAACAACTGGTGCTGTCCAAGTATAAGTCGTTAAATTAGGTATAACTCCATTTGTTGTATTTGCAGGAGTTACTGTAAACGAATTTCCGCTACAAGCTGAAGTTGTTATTGGATTAATTGTTGCAGCAGGATTAACCGTTACTGTAACATTGAACGTAGAATTCGTACATGAACCTGTATTCGGAGTAACAACATAAACAACATTTATTGCCGCATTTGTTGAATTGGTAAGTGTTCCACTAATATTTGTTGCATTTGTTCCTGCAGCTGTTCCTGTAATTCCAACAACTGATGGTGCTGACCAGGAATAAGTTGTTCCTATAGGTATAGTATTTCCGCTTCCAGAAGTAGGTGCAACAGTAAATGTACCTCCAGAACAAACAATTGCAGTTTTGTTAGTGACTGTTGGTCTTGGATTTATCGTTACTGTCAAAGGAAATGTACTACCAACACAAGTACCAAATGTTGGTGTTACAGTATAATTTGCTGTTTGAGTAGCAGAAGTTACACTTAAGTTTTGTGAAATTGTTGGTTGAGGTGTTGCTTGAGATGACTCACCAAAAACAGATGCTGTAAGTACAACAGTCCAGGTATAGGTTGTTCCTGTTGGAACAATACCATTTGTTCCATTTACTGGAGAAGCATTAAATGAAGTCGCACTACATGTTGTAGAAGTCATTGCATTAATCACTGGTCTCGGGTTCACTGTTACTGTAACAGTGAATGGTGTTCCTGAACATGATCCTACTGTAGGCGTAACTGTATATGCCACATCAATTGGAGCATTAGAAGTATTAGTTAATGTTCCTGTAATATCTGTGGCACCAATTCCTGATACAGTTCCTGTGATTCCTGATACTGATGGAGCTACCCAAGTATAAGTTGTTCCTGCAGGTACTACATCTCCTCCAGTACCATCTGTTGGTGATACTGTGAATGATCCTGCTGAACAAATAGTTTCTGTTTTAGCAGCGATAATTGGTGCAGGGTCTAAATTAACAGTTACCGTAAATGGCGAGCCTGAACAAGATCCTAATGTTGGAGTAACATTATAAACTATTGTTTTTGAAGTTGTAGTTGTGTTTATTAGTGTTCCTGATATATTGGTCGCATTTGTACCTGCAGCTGTTCCAGTTACTCCTGTTACTGATGGTGCAACCCAAGAATATGTAGTACCAGTAGGCACAGTTCCATTTGTAATATTTGTAGGAGTTACCGTAAATGCTGTCCCACTACAAACTGTTGTCGTCATATTGGTTATAGCAGGATTTGGATTGACTGCTACCGTTACTGAGAAGGCTGTTCCAACACAAGTGCCTGAAGTTGGTGTAACAGTATAAGTTACATTTATTGGAGAACTTGTAGACTGAGTTAATGTTCCATTTATGTTGTTTTGTGCTGTGCCTGCCGCTGCACCTGTACCTGAAAAAGTTGGTGCCGCCCAAGCGTAGGTCGTATTCGATGGAACTATACCATTTGTTGTGTTTGCGGGCGTTACTGTAAAAGGACTTCCACTACATGCTGTCGAATTGATGGTAGTAATTGTTGGA
>RFNX01000154.1 GCA_009926905.1 Flavobacteriales bacterium | reverse complement strand
CCACTAATACTTGTTTGGTTTGTACCAGCTGCTGTTCCTGAAATACCTACAACAGATGGCGCTGACCACGAATAAGTTGTTCCAGTTGGAATGGTATTTCCACCTCCTGTTGTTGGTGTAACTGTAAATGTACCTCCTGAACAAATTGTTGCGGTTCTATTCGTAACTATTGGTCGTGGATTCACTGTTACAACCAATTGGAATGTTGAACCAACACAAGTTCCAGAAGTTGGAGTAACCGTGTAGGTTGCTGTTGTAGATGTTGTTGTGCTATTTGTTAAAGTCTGACTGATTGAAGTCTGACCTACAGCTTGAGCACTACCACCAGTAATAGCAGGTGTTGGTGCTGCCCAAGTGTATGTTGTTCCAGAAGGCACAATTCCGTTTGTACCATTTGTTGGTGTAGCAGTAAATGCACTTGTGCTACAAGCATTCGCAGTCATATCAGAAATTGCAGGTACTGGATTTAAAGTAACTGTAACATTAAATGCAGCTCCCGGACAAGTTCCAGAAGTTGGAGTAACAGAATAAACAACTGTTCTTGGCGTGTTTAAACTATTAACCAAAGTACCACTTATACTGCTTTGAGCTGTTCCAGCAGCTGTTCCTGTTACACCTGTAACTGAAGGTGCTGCCCATGAATAAGTCGTCCCAGTTGGTACAACATCAGGTAAAGTGTTAGTTGGAGTCACTGTAAATGTACCTCCTGAACAAATGGTTGCAGTTTTAGCAGCAATACTTGCTGGAGTATTAATGGTTACAGTAAAGCTTTCTTGGTCTGAACATCCACCTGATGAAATACCATAAATATAGACTGTTTGTGAAGTAGAAATAGAACCTGTCAATGGTGGTCCTACTCCACCAGGAGATGAATAATAAGCTTGGTTACCAGGCAAATTTGTTCCTGTAATGGTTGGTAAAGTATAAGAACCACCACAAAGGACTTGGTCGGCTATATCATTGATATCTGGTGCTCCTGGATTAATTAATGTTACAACTTGTGTTGTGGATTGACAACCCGTTGATGTTAATGCAACCGATACAGTATAAGATCCAGCAACTAAATTAGAAATAACAATCGTTCCCGTCCCAGTTGAGGTTCTTTGTGTTGGCCCTGTTGTTACTCCTAATAAAACATAAGTAAGCTGATAGCTTGTATTTGCAGTTAATCCAGAAAGTGTAATAGAACCATTTGTCGCTCCACAAGATGCTGGATTCGCACTTGTTGCTGAAAAAGTTGGAATCGGATTAACCGTAACTGTCAAAGGGAAAGTACTACCAGCACAAGTACCAGATGGTGATGTTGGTGTTACGGTATAGTTTACAGTTTGAACTGAAGCGTTTCCGGTTAACGTTTGCGATATATTTGTTTGACCAGTTGCTTGTGCAGATTCACCATTGACATTACCGTTAAGAGTAACAGTCCAAGTATAGGTTGTTCCTGTTGGAACAATATCAGGTAAGGTATTTGAAGGCGTTACAGTAAATGTTCCACCAGAACAGATAGTTGCTGTTTTTGCAGCAATTGTTGGTCTAGGGTTAACTGTTACAGTTACAGTAAATGGTGTACCAGAACATGAGCCCAATGTTGGGGTAACTGTATATGCTACAGTTTGTGTGGAAGAAGTTGTATTTGTTAAAGTGCCTGAAATTAAAGAAGCAGCAGTTCCAGAAGCAGTTCCTGTGATTCCTGTTGCTGTTGGAGCTGACCATGAATATGTTGTACCAGTTGGAACAGTTCCATTTGTACCATTCACAGGTGTAACTGAAAATGCAGTACCACTACAAACTGTTGTTGTCATGTTTGAAATAACTGGTGTTGCATTTATTGCTACAGAGGCTGTTGTTGCAGAACACAAAGTTCCAGTTTGAACAAAAGTAAATGTAACTGTACCTGCTGCAACACCTGTAATAACGCCAGCATTGGTAACTGTTGCAACATTCGTATTTGAACTTGTCCATGTTCCTCCAGTTGTTGGTGTTAAAGCTCCTGGTGTGCCAATACAAACACTGGAAGGAGCTGTTAAAACAGGAATTGGGTTTACTGTAATCGTTGTTGAAGCACTACAACCTGTTGAAGTTCTTGTATAGGTTAATTGCAGTACTTTGAGATGCAACAACTGTTGGAGTAGTAACCACACCAG
>RFNX01000152.1 GCA_009926905.1 Flavobacteriales bacterium | reverse complement strand
GCCAACAATTACTACGATCAATGCAACAGCATGTAGTGGAAGTTCATTCTCAGTAACACCTGCAAACACGACAAATGGAATCGTTCCAACTGGTACTACTTATTCATGGGCAGCGCCATCAGTTCTTGATATTTCAGGAGCAGCGGCAGGAACCTCACAAAATAATATTACAGGAACATTGACTCAGTCTACAAGTTCTCCAATAAATGTAACTTATACTGTTACACCGACTTCAGGAACTTGTGTTGGAACAGCCTTCTCAGTAACTGTCGCAGTGAATCCAAATCCAGTTGTAAATAACATGACAACAAGTGTTTGTGGTGGAGTTGCATTCTCAGTAACACCTGTAAATGGTACCAATGGTAATGTTCCAACAGGAACAACTTATACTTGGTCTGCTCCGGTTGCTCCAACAGGAATAAGTGGTGTTACTTCAGGTTCAAACTCATCAAATGTTATTGGTACTTTAGTTAACACAACTAATGCTGCTATAAATGTTGTTTATACAGTAACTCCCTCTTTAGGTTCTTGCTCAGGAACTCCTTTTACACTAACTGTAACAGTTGGTCCAGCGCCAGTAATAGCTGCAAAAACTACAACAATTTGTTCAAATGGAACATTTACAGTTACACCAACAGACGGAAGCGGAAGTGATGTTGTACCAGTGGGAACAACTTACTCTTGGGCAGCGCCTTCAGTATCAGGAATAACAGGGACAACATCAGGAACTGCATCAGCAGATATTAATGGAACTTTGACAAACACAACAAATAGTGGAATTAACGTTGTATTTGTAGTTACTCCATCATTTGGATCTTGTTCAGGAATGCCATTCAATGTTACAGTAACTGTAAATCCTCAGCCAGCAATTAATGACATGACGGCAACGGCATGTAATGGAACTGCTTTCAATGTTATTCCAGCGAATGGAACAAATGGAATAGTACCAACGGGAACAACTTATGTTTGGTCCGCACCTACAACAACTGCAACAGGTGGTAGTGCTCAAGCAATTGGTCAAGTAGCGATTTCTCAAACATTAACACACACTTCAGCAAGTGCTGTGACAGCATCTTACACAGTTACGCCAACAAGTGGAACTTGTGCTGGTAATCCATTTACATTGGTTGTAACTGTGAGTCCTCGTCCAGTTGTAAGTAATGAATCAACAACTATTTGTTCTGGTGGAACTTTTGCTGTTACTCCAGCTTCTGGTGGAAGCAATGTTATCCCAGCAGGAACAACATATTCGTGGGCAGCACCAAGTGTAACGGGAATTACAGGAACTGTGGCTGGTACAAACGCTCCTGTAATTGGCGGTTCACTCACCAATACTACAAATGCACCAATTAATGTTACATATACTGTTACACCTACGGTGGGTGGTTGTGCAGGTGCAACATTTAATGTTACCGTTACTGTAGAACCTAGACCGGCAGTTAGCTCAATGACAGTTGCCGTTTGTACTGATAACACGTTCAATATTACACCAGTAAATACAACAAATGGTATTGTTCCTGCTGGAACGACTTATTCATGGGCAGCACCAACCCTCCAACTGGAATTACAGGAACGGCTTCAGGATCAAATTTACCTTCTGTTTCAGGTACTTTGACAAATAACACCAATGCAGCAATAAATGTTGTTTACACAGTTACTCCTACTTCTGGAACTTGTGTAGGTTCTGATTTTCCTTTGACAGTAACTGTTAATCCAATTCCAGCTATTACACCTATGACAGCAACTGCAAGTACAGGTGTTGCGTTTTCAGTTTCTCCTCAAACTACAACAAATGGCGTTGTTCCTGGGGGTACAACATACACATGGGCAACTCCTCCAACTCCACCCGGAATTATAGGAACAGCATCAGGTTCAAGTCAACCTACTATTTCTGGAAATCTTACAAATACAACTAACTCAGGAATTGATGTTGTTTACACAGTAACTCCAGTTATAGGAAATTGTACTGGGGCGCCATTTAGTGTAACCGTTACTGTTTTACCAAGACCAACAATTACAGCAAAAACAGTTACAATTTGTTCTGGCGAAACTTTTAGTGTTTGTCCAGTAAATGGAGTAAATGGTGATATCGTGCCTCTAGGTACAACTTACACTTGGACTGTAACTAATAATGTGAATGTTTTAGGAGAATCAAATCAAACAAGTCCCCAAAGTTGTATTTCTCAAACATTAACAAATGGCTCAACTTCCTCTCCACAAATTGTTGTTTACACTGTAACCCCGACTTCAGGTCCATTGGTTGGAAACACCTTCACATTAACAGTTACTGTGAATCCAGTTCCAACGTTTACTACAACTAAAACAGATCCTACTGCTTGTAATGGAACAGATGGAACAGTTACTTTAGTCAACTTAACACCAAATACAACTTTTAATTATACAATCATTGGTGGTTCATTGCCATTTACAGTTTCTCCTCCAGTAAGTTCAAATGCTTCTGGACAAATTGTAATTCCAAATTTAGGGGCTGGTAACTATACAATTACAGTAATAAATTCTACAAACTGTGAATCAACACCTAGAACTGTTACCTTGAACAATCCAGGCGCACCGAATGTAAATGATATTGCAGATGTATTGGTTTGTGGGACATCTTATACATTACCTACAATTTCTGGTACAAATTTACCAACAGCAGGAAATGGAACAGTTGGGTTTTTCTCATTCCCAAATGGTGTTGGTTCATTAACAGGAACAATTACATCACTTGTTGCATCAACCCAAACGGTTTACATTTATGCAGCCACTCCAGGTGGATGTTCAGATGAAGAATCTTTTGTTTTAACCATTAATCCAATTCCTGTTGTAAATGTTGCAACCGCGACGGTTTGTGTGAATCAAACAATAACATTAACAGCAACTTCAAGTGGAGCTCCTACTGTTGGTACTTGGTCAAGTCTTAACCCAACGTTTGCCTCAGTAAATCCAATTACTGGAGTTGTAACAGGTCATATTGCTGGAACTGCATCTATTATCATGACAGAAACAGGAACAAATTGTGCAAGTAGTGCAACATTAGTAACAATAAAAGCATTGCCAACAGTTTCAGCTGGTCCAAACCAAACTATTTGTTCGAATTCATCTGCGACATTGGCGGGTGTGCTTGGAGGTAGTGCAACAGCAGGTGTATGGTCAGGAGGTTCTGGTTCATTTGTCCCTAGTAATACTGCAAGCAACGCTGTTTACACTCCAACTTCTCTTGAAATTCTTGCCGACTCTGTTATATTGATTTATTCAACAGTCGATGTTACATGTTCTTCTGTTTCAGACAGTGTGATAATTTATATACAAGACTTACCAACAGTTAATGCAGGTGCTAATCAAACAATCTGTTCTACTTCAACTGCACTTTTAGGTGGTACGATTGGAGGATCAGCAAGTTCTGTTACTTGGACATCTTCTGGCGCTCCTGGAACGCTTACTTCAGCCAATACATTGACACCGACTTATACTCCGGTTCTTGCTGATGTTGTTCCAACTGGTATCACCTTGACGATGACATCCAACGATCCCATTGGTCCTTGTCCAGCAGTAACAAGTACGGTTCTTATTACTGTTAATCCAGCTGCAACAGTAAATGCAGGTGCAGACTTTCCAGCTTGCTCGAAATATGCAATTCCATTAGCAGGTTTAATTGGTGGTTCAGCAACTTCAGCAACATGGTCTGGTGCAGGAACCTACAGTCCAAGTAATTCAGATACTTCTCAATATACTCCAACAGCTGCCGAGTTATTGAATCCTTTCTTGGATTTAACACTGACAACAAACGATCCAATAGGGCCTTGTCCAGCTGTAACGGATGTTGTAAGAGTTACTTTTGCAGCTCCAGCAATTGCAAATGCAGGTCCTGACCAAACAATTTGTAGTGGTTTGCCAGTAAACGTAGTTGGAACAGTTAGTGGAACTGCTTCAAGTGGTGTTTGGAAAAATGCGAATACATGGGGTTCGCCAATTCCGGTAGGTTTGAACATTACATACAACCCAAGTACAACTGAAGTGAATAATAATCTTGCAGTATTGTTTGTTGAAACAAACGATCCTCCAGGACCATGTCCTATTGAGCGAGATACTGTTTTAATTAATATCAATCCAACGCCTTTCTTACTTGGGAATAATCAATTTGGTTCTTGTACAAACAGCGCGTTAAACATTCCATTGACTGTAGGCGGAGGTCTTACTCCTATTACAACATTTCAATGGTCTGCAACCGACAACCCAAATGTTTCTGGAGAGTCACTTGGAACTTTTAGTTCTGACACCATACCTGATGTTCTAATTAACACTAATCCTCTTTTGGTACATGAAAATGTGATCTATAATGTAACGCCAACAATAGGTACTTGTGTTGGAACACCAGTTATTTTGACAGTTACAGTATTACCTCGTCCGACAATGCAACCTGTTGCAGATCAAATAGTGTGTGCAAATACATTAACCTCTGCTGTCAATTTTGTTGCAAATATTCCAACAACAAGTTTTAACTGGACAAATACCTTACCTTCTATTAAAAACCCTCCTTTAAACCCTTCTAATGGAAATATTCCATCATTTACAGCAATCAATAACACAGGGGATACATTAGAAGCCACAATTTGCGTTACTCCATCGACTAACCTTGCATCACCAGCAACTACTTGTCCTGGAACAACTGAATGTTTCAAAATCTCTGTTAAACCAATTTCAACTGTTAACGACCCTGTTGACCAAGTAATTTGTGCTGGTCAATCAACAAATTCGGTAATCTTTACATCAAGTGATCCAAATACCATTTACAATTGGACAAGTGTTACATCACCAAATAATAATATTGGTCTAGCCCCAAGTGGTCAAGGAAATATTAATTCTTTCGTTGGTGTTAACAATGGAACAGTTCCAGTAGTTGCAACAATAACTGTGACGCCAGAGTTGAACGGTTGTTTAGGAATTCCTCAAACGTTCACGATTACTGTGAAGCCACTTCCAGTTATGCAAACGATTTCAGACAGAACAGTGTGTGTTGGAAATGTTTCGAATACAATACCATTTGTTGCAGTACCTTCAGGAACTACCTATGTTTGGACGGCAACCAATCATGCCATAACAGGAATACCTTCAGCAACTAACACTACGAATTCTTTCCCGTCATTTACTGCTGTAAATGTAACGGATACAGTAATACCGTCGTTAGTTCATGTTGTGCCTACATTCAATGGTTGTGCTGGAACACCTGTAGATTTTACCATCTTTGTGAATCCAATCTTAAAAGCAGATTCAATTGAAAATTTTGTTTTCTGTGAAGGAGAAACTTTCCCTACTCGATGCATCACCGGAAATGCACCAGGGGTAATTTATACTTGGTCGAATAACAATACTGCCATTGGTCTTCCAAATATTGGTTCAACATGCATTCCTAGTTTTGTTTTAGTAGCAAGTAATCAAACCGAGTTAGCTTCAATTACTATTACTCCAAATTTGTCTGGTTGTCAAGGCATACCTACTGTATTTACAATAACTGTGAAACCTAAACCTAATGTCTATATCAGTCAACCAACTCAAGGAAATTGTCACAATTTACCGACAATACCCGTGATCTTTACAAGTGATGTATTTGGAACAACGTTTACATGGATTAATACCGACAACATGTCAATTCAAACTGGAACAACTCTACCTGACACATCTTTTGGAAATGTTCCTTCGTTTCTTGGACAGAACGCAATAAGTGGTATTTCCAAACTGCCTTATATAAAGTTATTCCTACAGTAAATAGTTGTTTTGGAGATACAAGTGAATTTACCATAACAGTTGATCCAGTTCCAACAGTAAATCACGTTGCAGACCAAACCGTTTGTGCTGGTCAACCAACAGTGCCAGTTACATTCACGGGAAATTTACCTAATGGAACGGTCTATAACTGGGATGCAACAGCACAGGCAATCTATCCAACAACGTGGACCATTCCTGGAACAGGATCAATACCTTCATTTGTACCACCAACCAATGATTTACCATATACTGTAACTTCAAAAGTCACAGTGACTCCTGTTTTTGGTTTCTGTACGGGTGCTAAAGACTCATTATTCTTCAATATAAAACCAAAACCAAGGGTAAATCAAATACCAAATCAAGCGTTGTGCGTTGGGGCTACAACACAAGCAGTTAATCTCTCTGGAAATATGGATTTGCCTTTATCAGAAGGACCTGCAGATTATGTTTGGTCAAATGATAATTCTACAATTGGTTTGGCAGATGATGGAGTGAATAATATTGCACCATTTATAGCTTTGAATCCTGGTAATATCGTTATTACTTCAACAATTGACGTTACACCACATTTCAATGGATGTACTGGTGATACAATGTCTTTTACAATCACTACTGTTGCACCAATTCCGATTGCTAATCCTGTACCTGACCAAATTTTATGTGCTGGAGAAACAACGGATTTGATAACTTTTGTAAATCCCAACGTTTCATCTTATCCGCAAACATCATTTATATGGTCAAATGATAATCCAATTGGATGTGCGTCTTCTGATACAACAGATGCTTCTGATAATTTTGAGATACCACCATTCCCAACAGTTGGAGGTTTCACACCTATTGTTTCAACTTTTGATGTAATTCCATATTATGCGGGTTGTGCAGGTGATACCATGTCATTTTCAATTACTGTGAAACCGGTACCAAATGTTTTTGTTTCTCCTCAAACGCAACAAGCATGTGCAGGATTGCCAACTCAAACAGTTGTATTTACAGGGAATGTAGCAGGAACTTCTTATGATTGGACTTCAAATGCAGCATTTACTGGATCAGGATCAGGAGGAAATGGCAATGTTCAATCATTTACAGCAGTGAATAATACCACAAACATTATTACTAATATGATAATTTGTACTCCTTCACTCAATCAATGCGTTGGAGATCCTGATACTGCCTATATTTATGTTAACCCTACTACAACTGTTGTATTGCAGCAACATAACTACAGTTATTGTCATGGCGATTCAATTCCGCAAATATGCTTTGTTGGTAACAACCCAGCCACAGAATATCATTGGTTTAATCCGAATATTGCAAATGGTTTACCAAGTAGTGGGATTGGTTGTATTCCAGCTGATACTGCTGAAAATACAGATTTGTTTAATTACAACGATAGCATAATCGTGCAACCTCAATTAAATGGTTGCTTGGGTACACCTGATACAATTTCAATTGTTGTGAAACCAATTCCGACATTGTTCCCTACACCAGATCAAAACTTGTGTGCAAGTAATACAATTTCGCAAATCTGTTTTACAGGAAACATGACAAACACAACAACATTTAACTGGAGTGGTAATAATTCCTCAATTGGATTGAGTCCTATAAGTGGAATAAATTGTATCCCATCTTTTGTAACTGTAAACTCTTCTCAAAGCATTCAAGCAAGTGATTTTGAAGTTATTCCTCAAAGACAAGGTTGTTTTGGAATTGCTGATACATTCAGAATAGTTGTAAATCCAATTGCAGAAGCAACAGTAGGTGACATCACCGTTTGTAATGGAGAAACTGTTCCGGCTACAACAATTTTTGGAACTTCACCAATTGCAGATTATATTTGGAATCACAATTTCCCATTAAACCTCACATTGCCAATAACTGATACAACTGCTGGTACTCCTGATGTTATTCCTTCCTTTGTAGCAATCAATACTAGTCCTTCCACTCCAATTGTTGTTCCAATTAGTGTAACACCACTTGTAAATGGATGTCCAGGTGTAATTGAAACATTTAATTTAACAATCAATCCAACTCCATCGGTTGATCCAGTTTCGAGTCAAACGTGGTGTCATAATGAATTGACAAACCCTATAGTGTTTACAGGTCCAGTCGCAAATACAACATTCAATTGGGCAAATTCAAATGGTGCAATAGGAATCGCTGGACCGGGTGTAAATACTTTACCTGCGTTTACAACAACAAATACAGATGCCATACTTGCTCCAAGAACTGGAACAATAAGCGTGATACCACAAGCAAATAGCTGTATAGGTGATACAGTATTCTTTACGATTAGTGTCAATCCGTTACCAATAATTAATGCTGGTTTAGATACCACACTTTGTTTAGGTCAGTTTGTAGTTCCTCAAGTTACATGGCAAAGTCTTGGAGGTGCGTTAACACCAGTTTGGAGTGCAAATCCATCTACTTCTGTAACTCCAGTTAATGGAACACCTTACTATCCAAATGCTTCAACTTGGTTGACTGTACTTGGAACTGATGGTAATTTATGTCAAAATAGAGATTCATTGTTCGTGACATATTTGAACGTTCCACCTCCAATTGTAAATGCTGGAATTGATACTGCTTTATGTTTTGGTGAAAGCATAGCATTGTGTGCAACAGGAAATGCATCTGTTTATGTTTGGGA
>RFNX01000346.1 GCA_009926905.1 Flavobacteriales bacterium | reverse complement strand
GTAAATCCTAAACCAAATGTATTGTTCTCATCAAATATTACTTATGGTGGATGTTTACCTTTTGCACCTGTCTTTACTGATTTGTCCAGTCCTGCTTCAGCACAAGTGACATGGCATTTTGGAAACGGTGCGACTTCCAATACACTTGGAACTGTAACGAATGTATATGACAATTATGGTTGTTACGATGTAACATTGATTAGCACCACAGCAGAAGGTTGTACCGATTCACTAACGCAACAAGACTTCGTTTGTGTGAACCCAATTGTTGCAGACTTTGAACCTGATGTTTTTGAGCAACCAATTTCAAATCCTGAGTTTGAATTCACAAATACTTCACAAAATGCAACCTCTTACGAATGGTTCTTTGGTGATGGTACAGGAACTGACTTTGTACATCCTGAGCACATTTATGATAGTGTTGGTTTTTACACAGTTGTACTTGTTGCTTCAGCCCAAGATGGTTGTACAGATACCGCCCGAATTACAATTAAAGTAAGAGACGAGGTAATAATTTGGGTACCAAATACATTCACGCCTGATGATAATGGTTTAAATGACTTGTTTAGTCCTGTACTTACAGCTGGTTACGACAGAGATGGAGTGTATGAATTTAAGATTTACAATCGATGGGGTGAACAAATTTTCTTCACAGATCAGTATGGTGTTCAATGGGATGGAACTTATAATGGCGAAAAAGTTCAAATGGGATCTTATAATTGGAGCTTAAGATTCAAAGATTCGCAATCGAATAAAATCTATGACTACTATGGTCATGTTAATGTATTAAGATAATGAAAATAGTTTCTATTATTTTTTCTCTCGCGCTTTCGGGTAGTTTGTTTTCTCAAATTACCCTTAACGGAGTAGATTTTGCTAGTGCAAATGACACCATAAGAATCAGTCAAACAATGGACCCAGTAATTGATTATACTTTAACTGGTTCTAATTTCACTTGGGATTTTAGCGGGTTGACAGCAACTTCTCAGTTTTTGAAGTACTATCAGCCCATATCAAATAGCACATTATTAGTTCAAGTTGAATTTGGTTTTAATGCACCAACTGTCTATAAAGCAAGTTATTTTTTAGAATCTCGAGACATTCCAATCGATCAATTGAATCAATTTTTGCCAGCAGAATTATCTGATTTGAACGCGTTTTCAAGAAAAAATAATGATTCGATAACTTCAGTCGGTTATTCAATTTCTGTAAATGGAGAGGCTTTACCTTTCAAATCAGATACAATTGAGACAAGATACAAGTATCCAATGAATTTCGGAGATTCCTTTTCTTCAAGAGGTTATACCTTTATTGATTTAAATCCAGTTACCGATTTTAAGTTAAAGCAACACAGATTCAGAACCACAGTTGTTGATGGTTTTGGAACTTTAATTTCACCAGCTGGTACATTTGAAGTTCTTCGATTGAAAAGTGTTATAGAAGAAAGCGATTCAATTTATCAAACTTTTTTTGGTGGAGGAATTTGGACAGCTTTACCACTAACAACCACTACAGAATACGAATGGTGGGCACAAGGAAAAGATGATGCCCTGTTAAAGATTGTTGCGACTGATAATAACGGTACAAGTCAAATACGTTCGGTTGAATACAAAGATATTTACCTTGGTCTAGATGCTGGAGTAACAGAAAATGATTTTGCTTTTTCAATTGCTCCAAATCCAATTTCTGATGAATTGAATGTAGTTTCAGATTCTGAGATTAATAGTATAGTAATTAAAGGAACTGAAGGCAATGTTGTTTTAGAAAGTAAAGAAGTTGGGAAATCAGCTAACGTAAACGTCTCAACATTGAATTCTGGTGTTTATTTTATTTCTTTGTATTCAGGAAGTAGCGTTAGCACTAGAAAGATTATCAAGTTATAATTATTAGGCAAATCAGTCTATCGCTGTTCGTCTTCGGATGAAGAGAGGAAAGTCCGGGCAGTATAGAGCATCGTACTTCCTAACGGGAAGGTCTCATAGAACCAATTTTATGGGAACAGAAAGTGCCGCAGAAAGGAAAACTACCTAGAGAAGTTCGCTTTTTTAGGAAAAGGTGAAAAGGTGAGGTAAGAGCTCACCGCGTTATTGGTGACACTAACGGCAAGGTAAACCTTACGAACTGAAAGACCAAATATACCGAGGCTTGAGGGTTGCTCGCCCAATCTCGGAGGGTAGGTTGATGGATCCTATGTGTGAATGTAGGACTAGATAAATGATAGATACAAAGTTGTTTAATCAACAATGGACACAGAACCCGGCTTATGATTTGCCTTTTATTATGATTGAAATAATTGAACCTTTAAGAATTGCGCTTGAGTTAAATCAAAACGAAGAGCAAGCAGCAAAAATGTCTGCATACTTGAGAAATCAATTTGCATTTTATGGCATTCAAACTCCAATCAGAAGAAGCATATTTCACGAATGGAAAAAGCACATTCCAAAAGACTTGAATTTTGAACAAAGATGGGGATTGTTATTTCAACTTTGTGAATCAGATAAAAGGGAAATGCATTACATGGCTGTAGATTGGCTTAATTCATGGCATAAATCGCTTTATACGAAAGAAGACATTCAAAATATACGAATACTGATTGAAACAAATTCATGGTGGGACAGCGTTGATTTGATAGCAAGTAATTTTGTGACCAATTATTTTAAAAAGTTTCCCGAAATGATTGTTCCAATAATTGAAGAATGGTCAATATCCGAGAATATTTGGTTGCATCGTTCCACTTTGATTTTCCAATTGAAATATAAGCATCAAACAAATTTGGAATTATTGGAAAAGCAAATTAATCGATTTAAAAGCAATAATGAATTTTTCATTCAAAAAGCAATCGGTTGGTCATTAAGAGAAGTTTCAAAAACAAACCAGAATTGGACTCGAAATGCAATCGAACGGCTTGAAATTAAAGGATTAGCGAAACGTGAAGCTTCAAAATACTTGAGAGAATAATACAGCGATTATCTAACTAAATGGATAAATTGCTGACCTTTAATGATTTTGTCTGTAATGTCTGTAATTTCATAATTCAAGAAATAAACACCTTCTACACAATCAACACCATCTGATTTTCCATCCCATGTTTGATTCACTTGGGTAATCGTGTAAACAACATTTCCCCAGCGATTTAGTATTTGAGCATTCACTTTTTTAGCAAAAGTTAAGTTCAAAGAATAAACATCATTTACAGTATCGTCATTTGGAGAAAACACATTTGGAATTTCAATTGGTCCGTTTTCATAAACGGTTATTGGATAAGAAATACTATCAATACAGCCATTATTGTTGGCAACCAATACCACGTTATAAACTCCTCCCGAAACATAAGTTATTGTTACATCAACCGTTGTTCCGATATTCAAAGTGGAATCATTACCAAAATTCCATACATAGTTTGCACTTCCTTGACTTTGATTGCTAAATGTGACCAACAATGGAGCAAGACCTGAAGTAGGTGAGAACGTAAAATCTGCAATTGGATAGCTATTTACAACGATGTTAACGTTATCTGTAACCGTACACCCACCCTGAGTTGCGCTCACTGTATAAATAGAGCTTTGCGTTGGAGTGAATGAAACTCCATCTGTCACATTGTTATTCCATGTAAAAGGTCCAGTACCAGTTGCTGATAAAGTCACCGAATCTCCGACACAAATTGATAAATCACTCCCTCCGAATACAACACTAGAGTCAACCGTAATTGTTGTGCTATAAGTAGTTGAACAAAAGCCATTTGAAGGAGTGAACACATAGGTGCTAACATTTGCAATAGAAGTATTAATAGAAGAAGGATTCCAAGTTCCTGTAATTCCTTGTGTAGATTGTGTCGGCAAGGTCGGAGAAGAATTTATACAATAAGGACCTAATGCTGGAAAAATTGGTGTCAATTGTGATGTAATAGTGACGTTTATGGAAATGATTGTAGCACAAGAATACGCAGCACTTGGTGAAAACGTATAATTAAAATTTCCGACTGTTGCTGTAGAAATAGTCGTTGGAAACCAAGTTCCTGTAATTCCTTCAATTGACGAAGACGGTAAACTTGGAGCATTTCCATTTACACAAATTGGGTTCAAAGGATTGAAAGTTGGCACAGAATCATTTGAAATTGTAATTGTTTGGCTTAGAACCGTATCAATCTGGCATCCGTTTGCATTAATGCTGGTTAAAACATAAGTTCCTGCAACGTTTCCAAGAGAAATTGGACTTGTTGTACTTTGAACATTATTTGGCTGACCATTAAAAGTATAGTTTACAGTATACGGTGAAGTTCCATTTACTGCAACCAAAATATTCCCTGGAACAGAAGAACCACAGTAAGATCCACCACCACTAAATGAAACCAAAGATGGTTGAACTGGCGCAGTAAAAACATTCGAAGCATTGTATTGACAATTGGAATAATTTCCGTCAAAATAAGCATTGATGTTTACTGGAAGTCCATTTGCTGGCATGTTTGTTAAAGAAATTGTTTGTGGAGAACCTGTTACTGGAAAACTTTGTCCGTTAACAATAAGATTTCCCAATGAACCAGCTATTCCACAAGGCGTTGATGGATTTATATAAGTTACAGTCAAAGATGCATTGTATGTATTTCCTAAACAACTCACTGAGTTGAAAGCAACATTTGATATAAGGTTCGTTTCAGTAACTGTATAACTGTAAGAAAGTTCTCCTCCAATGTTTATAGTATGCGTTCCTAAGCTTAAATTTAATGTTAGGTTAGCACTTGAAGTACAATCATCTCCGCTTGTCATAGTGTTTTCACAATTACTATCATCGCTTTCATAAGTTTGAACGAACACATTTAAACCACTTACATTATTTGGTATTGCTCCAACGTTCCAAATGTTATTATTCTGCTGACAAACATTCCAAGGATTTGGCAAATTAATCGTAGTTGCAGAAGGAATATCTAAAGTCCATTCAGCACCAAAAAGTAAAGTAGATAAAGTATTATCACACCAAATAGAAAGTGCAGGATCTTCCGCTCCAGAATCGCTTCCAACCAAACAAGAACTCGAAGTAACTTGATTGAAAGTAACTATTTTATAACATGTTTCTTGGTTCACCACACACGGATCTATTGTGACAGTTATATTAACTGGATTTGCACAAATTCCTTGTGAAGGAGTAAATGTATAATTTGTTGTTTGTTGATTATTAAACGCTGGTGACCAAGTACCAGTAACACCATTCGTAGAAGTTGTTGGCAAACTATAGGTTGCTCCAGTACAAAACGAACCAATAGGATTGAAAGTTGGTGTTATTTGAGTGGTATTGGAAGGAATAACAATAACAGTATCGTAAATACACCCATTTAATGAGGTTACTCTACAATTATAAGTACCTGCACATAAATTAGATAGACTTGCACTTTGTCCAATAACTGTATTTGATGCATCTGTCCAACTATAAGAATAAGTTGGGATTGCTCCACTTGGTGTAATCGTTACTGATCCATTGCAACTACATGTTTCTGGAACTATTTGAGATGTTGATGTGAGAGGTAAAATTGGTGAGCAGGTATTCGTTAATTGACTGATAAAGGTAGCGTTTGCAACATTATTTGGCAAACCAGGTGTTTGGTCATTTGGTGCCGAACAAGTTCCTGCAACCCAATTTGCTTGAAGCGATGGATTATTTGAAGTTGTATTTGCAAAATAATAAACAGTATTGCTTGCTGGACCGGTAAAATAAATAATATTGTTACTATTGTTATTTCCCCAACTTATTCCAAATGAAGGAATTAAAGTGTTTGAAGGTGCATAAGTTTGAAATGAATCGTCGCTATTTGACATTCCTAAAGGGCTCCAAAGCGCACTACCTGCCATCCATCCGGTTGTTGGATAAGTTGTACTTGTTGAATTAGGACTCGCTGTTTGAGATTCAATCAAGTTCGAATTTACAGGAATTATTAAACGACAATTGTTATCTGACATGCTTACATCTTGAGCTGGTAAAGAAGCATTTAAATCAGCGTTATTGTAAATGACAATGATCGTTCCAAAAGGAATACATGACCAAAAAGTGTTGTTTGAAAAGCGACAAGCACCTGCTGCAACTCCAGTTCCAGTTGTTACACCGTTAGAAAAATAGCCGTTGTTGTCGTCGAAAATCCAACCACGTAAATCCGCACAAGTTTCACAGTTTTGTGTCGTGGCAGTTGGTACAACTAATAATTCAATGTATTCTTTTGTACCAGATGGACCTTGGGAAACTTCATTAACTATTAAATTTTGAGAATAACCTGTTAGGGTTGAGAAGATTATTAATGAAAGAAAAAGAAAGAGCCTCATTTTATTGTTTTTTTAAATTTTTCAGCGGTTTTCATGCTATAAATTCACACAAAATGGAGAACATTGAAAAACGGTGCAAAGTTAGGGATAAAATGCCGTTTGACTAAATTCATTCAAAGATTTCACAGATTATTAACATGAGTTAATATTCAATAGTAGCGAATCCTTAACTTTTTTTTAATTTCACACTTTATTCAAAATTAAATTATGAGGTTTTATCTCTCTTTTTTGACATTTGTTGCATTCAATTTTCAACTTTTATCACAGTTTTCTCCAAATAACGGAGTGAAAGATTCGGAAGCAGAAATAATTGCATTGAAAAATGTTACCGTTTATATTAGTCCTTCAAAACGTCTTGAAAAAGCAACAGTAATCATTTCTAAAGGAAAAATCGTTGAAATAGAACGAAATGCATCAATTCCAAAAGGTGCTGTTGTTTACGAAATGGAGGGAAAGACAATTGTTCCAGCATTTATAGAATTAAATTCCAATTTTGGGTTACCAAAAAATGGCGAGAATAATTTTTCGATTCATCCGAAAATTGATAATAATAAAAAGAACGGGTATTACTGGAACGAAGCTATTCACCCAGAACTTGAGGCAGCAAAATTTTATAACAGCGATTCCAAAGCAAATGAAAATTATATAAAAAGTGGCTTTGGATATGCATTGACCCATTTTCAGGACGGAATTTCCAGAGGTACAGGAGCCCTAGTTTCATTAGGAAACTCAACCACCAATAGTCCAATTTTGAATGCGAATGCTGCTACATTTTATTCCTTTTCCAAAGGTTCCGCAAAAGAATCTTATCCATCTTCACAAATGGGTTCTATTGCTTTGTTAAGACAAGCATTCTATGATTTGAAATATTACTCCGAAAATCAATTGGATGAAGCAGCGGTCTCACTTGAGAAATGGAATAATACATTAAAACTTCCTTCGTTTTTCAAAACGGATGATAAATGGGAGATTCTTCGTGCAGCTAAAATTGCTAATGAATTTTCACAGAATTTTAATTACATCGGTTCAGGAAATGAATATTTAGCAACCAAAGAATTAAAAAAACTCAACAGCACACTTGTCATTCCGATTAATTTCCCCGAAGCTTACGAAGTGAAAGACCCTTATATTGCACGTCAAATTCCTTTGAGCGATTTGAAACATTGGGAATTAGCACCATCAAATCCAGCAATTTTAAAGCAAGCAGGAATAAATTTCTGCATCACCTTAACTGAGTTGAAATCCTCTGAACAGTTTTGGAAAAATCTCCAAAAGGCAATTTCTAGAGGTTTAAGTAAAGCAGATGCACTAGCTTCTTTGACGACCAATCCTGCGAAACTAATTGGCATGGAAAAAGAAATCGGAGACCTCGAAAATGGAAAATGGGCAAGTTTCGCAGTTTATACGAATGATCCATTCGATTCAGAATCTACTCTTTTGGAAATGTGGTTTTTGGGAGAACAGCAAATCATTAAAGAACTTCCGACAACAAGCATCCTAGGAAAATACAGTGTTAACATTGATGGAAACAAGTACAATATTGATGTATCTGGTTCGAATGAGAAGCCTCTTGGAAAAATTCAAACTATTAAATCTAAATTCGATCCAAAAACAAAACAAACTAAAAGAGACACCATTATTCAAACCGTTTATGTGGCTTTGAATCAAAGTGATGTGACTTTTCAATTTAATTGCGATGATGAAAATTTTAAAGGAAGCGTCAATCTGCATGGAAAAGTGAGTCACAACGGATTAATTATTGAAGGTGATGGAGCGATGCCAAATGGAAAATGGCTGCAATGGTCAGCTATTCGATTAGATAAAACAAACGAGAAATCTGAAATTTCAAAACTGAAAGCTGATTCAAGTTTTAGGGCAAAAGTTTGGTGCCCAAATATGGCGTATGGAATGGACACTATTCCAGAAGTGAAAACTGTTGTTTTTAAAAATGCGACTGTTTGGACCAATGAATCCGAAGGAATTTTAGAAAATGCAACAGTTATTATTGAAAATGGAAAAATCAAAGCTGTTGGAAAGGGTAACGTAAACATTCCTTCGAAAGCTGTAATTATTGACGCAAAAGGAAAACACGTTACTTCCGGAATCATTGACGAACATTCACACATTGCAATTTCGAAAGGAGTGAATGAAAGTGGTCAATCGATTACTGCAGAAGTAAGTATTGGCGATGTTGTTAATCCAGATGATATTAATATTTACAGACAACTTTCAGGTGGAGTAACAGCTGCACAATTATTACACGGTTCAGCAAATCCAATCGGTGGTCAATCAGCATTAATCAAATTGAAATGGGGACATTCACCAGAAGAAATGTTGATTCCAAATGCCCCTAAATTTATTAAATGTGCTTTGGGCGAAAACGTGAAACAATCCAATTGGGGCGACTATAATACTTCTCGTTTTCCTCAAACTAGAATGGGAGTGGAGCAAGTTTTCTACGATGGATTTTCAAGAGCAAAAGCCTATCAAGATGAATGGTTGAAATATTCCACTGGTGTTACAAGTAGCGCACAAACGCCTCGAAAAGATTTAGAATTGGAGGTTTTATCAGAAATTTTAGACTCTAAACGTTTCATTACTTGTCACTCTTACGTTCAATCTGAAATCAATATGTTGATGCATGTGGCTGATTCAATGCACTTTAAAATCAATACCTTCACGCATATTTTGGAAGGTTACAAAGTGGCTGATAAAATGAAAGCACACGGAGTAGGGGGTTCGACATTCGCAGATTGGTGGGCTTATAAATTTGAAGTAAACGATGCCATTCCATATAATGCGAATTTAATGTCGGAGCAAGGTGTTGTTGTCGCTATCAATTCAGACGATGCTGAAATGGGCAGACGTTTGAATCAAGAAGCAGCGAAAAGTGTAAAATACGGCGGAATGACTGAGGAGAATGCCTGGAAAATGGTAACCTTGAATCCTGCAAAATTGTTGCATTTAGACAACAGAATGGGAAGTTTGAAAGTTGGAAAAGATGCAGATGTCGTGCTTTGGTCAGACAATCCATTGAGCATTGATTCAAAAGTAGAAATGACAATTGTGGACGGAAAAATTCTTTACAATCGTGCTGATGCTGCAAAATTAGAAGAGCGAAATGCAGCTGAGAAAGCTAGAATTATTAGTAAAATGTTAGCTTCTAACGAAAAAGGTGAAGCAACAAAACCTTTCTTTAAAAAACGAAGAAGACATTTTCATTGTGACACAATAGGTGAAGAAGGTACGGAATCAGAAAACGAACATTAAGAAAATGAAGTTAACACACATATTATTTTTAATTGCAATTCCGTTTTTAGGGAATTCTCAATACAATCGCATTTTATTGACGAATGGTTTTCTACACGTTGGCAACGGAGAAACAAAAGAATCAGCCGCAGTTGGTTGCGTCAATGGGAAAATTACACTCATCAAACATTCCTTAACAACAACTTTTAAAAAAGAAGATTGGGACACCATTATTGATTTGAATGGAAAGCACATTTATCCTGGTTTTGTTGCTCCAAATTCTACTTTAGGATTGACTGAAATTGATGCAGTACGTGCTACCAGAGATTATGACGATGTGGGTGAATACAATTCGCACGTGCGCACTCAAATAGCCTTTAATGCAGAATCAAAAGTTATTGAAACCGTAAGAACAAATGGCGTTTTATTGGCACAACCCACCCCTCGTGGAGGAACAATTTCGGGAACTTCATCTGTAATGTTTTTAAGTGGTTGGAATTGGGAAGATGCAACGGTACTAAAAGACGATGGCATTCATTTAAATTGGCCTTCGAGCACAGAAGGTGGAGGTTGGTGGGCTGAACCTGCACCAAAAAAACGAAATGAAAATTACGAAGTTCAAAAAAGAGAAATCAGTGAATTTTTCAAATTAGCTTTAGCTTATTCAGAAGCAAAACGTCCAAAAGAAGATTTGCGTTTAGAAGCAATGAAAGAATGCTTCAATGGCAAAAAGCGTGTCTTTTTTCATGCAGATGATATGCAACAATTGTTAGATATTATTGATTTCTCAAAGGAGTTTGACCTGAAATTCCCTGTAATTGTCGGAGGTTACGATGCACATTTATTAGGAAGAAGATTGAAAGATGCTGGCATTCCAGTTATGCTTACACGAACTCACAGCCTTCCTGAATATGAAGAAGACGCAATCGATTTACCTTATAAATTGCCTTATTTATTGAAAGAGCAAGGCATCAAGTTCTGTTTGCAAAATGCAGGCGATATGGAAACAATGAATGCCAGAAATTTACCTTTTTTAGCAGGAACGGCAAAAGCTTACGGTTTAACAGAAGAAGAAGCAATCCGTTCGATTTCATTGAGTACTTGCGAGATTTTAGGAATTGATAAGAATTTTGGTTCAATCGAAATTGGGAAATCGGCAACGCTTTTTGTTTCAGATGGTTCCGCTTTAGACATGCGTACAAATCAAGTTTCAGTAATTTTAGTGGATGGTAAACTTGTTTCCTCTTCCAACTTTCAAACGGAACTCTATCGCAAGTACAAAAACAAGTATGCGAAGAAAAGTAAATAATTTTTCAAGTTGCTGTAACATTTCTTTTAGCTCGTCGTCCTACCAACAATTAGGATGAATATTCAAGAATACAATCATAGTGTCGATCAATTTGCCGATGGCTTATACCGCTTCGCGTTGAAGAGTATTGGCGATACAGAAATGGCGCGCGATTTTGTACAAGATGCCTTTGAAAAATTGTGGGTAAAAATCGAAACGGTTGACTATTCAAAGGTGAAATCTTATTTGTTTACGACCATTTATCACGCGGTGGTTGACAATTCCAGAAAACAACAACGAAACAAAACGTATTCGCAAAGTTTAGAAGCAAATCCAAGTCATGAAATCGCATCGTTTGATGTGCATGAAGTGTTGGAAAAAGGACTCAATGAAATGTCTGAAATACAACGAAATGTGGTTTTATTAAGAGATTACGAAGGTTATTCCTATCAAGAAATTGGCGAAATAACTGGATTGAATGAACAACAAGTGAAAGTTTATATTTTTAGAGCGCGTAAGTTTCTAAAAGAGTATATTGGTAACATTGAAGCAATTTTATAAATGATAAACGAAGAAAATATCGAAGCGTATCTTTTGGATTATCAAGAGGGAAATTTGAGCAACGAAGAAATGTTTGCAGTAGAAGCTTATGTTTTATTGCATCCTGAATTTGCTGCTGATATTTTAATGGAGCCACTTCCATTAGATACTTCCATTCATTTTGAAAACAAATCGTCACTTAAAAAACAAGCTCACATCAAACCAGCAATTTTTTCAGATTTAAATGAAAATGAAAGTGAATTATTTTTGGTTGCGAAAATTGAAAATCAATTGACAGAGGCAGAGGAAATTCATTTCAATAATAGCTTACATTCAGATAGTAATTTCGCTAAAGAATATTCACTTTATGACAGAACACTTTTAGTTCCAAATACTTCTATCGAATTTAAAGAAAAACCGAATCTAAAACATTTAGCGATTCAACCAAGAGTAATTCCATTTAGAAGAATTGTAACGTATGCTGCAGCAGCGAGTTTATTGTTCTTTGTGGGTTATTCCATTTATCAATCGCAAGAAACAATTGGTACAACGACAACTCTGAATTCTCAAACAAAGAAACCAATAAAGAAAAATAAAAAAACAACGATTCTTCCAACCGAACAAGTTGCAACTGAAAAAGCTGTTTTTGCTCTTTTAAAAGCTTCACCAATTAAGATAAAATCAACTTCTTCAGATACGATTGAATTAACGGCACCAGAAATAATTCAAACTCCAATAATCCTATCAAATGTTGTTGTGCCAAAGGATTCAATTGAGAATAACAATGAGCCAGAAAATACAATTGCACTAAATCCTTTTGATTCAACCTTAGAAAATAACACGATTGCAAAAACTGACGGAACAATCACCGTTAAAAAATACTTTTTGCAAAAAGTCAATGAATTTATTTTTGGCATAAAAGATCCAAGCGAAGAGGAAAAATATGCATCCATTTCTCAACGTATTTCAAGCGCTTCAGGTATTTCATTCTCTTTCGGAAAACGCAAAGCAAAAAAAGGATTTCATCTTAAAATTGGAAAATTTTCAATCGATAGAAAAAAACATTAAAACCACTGTAACAAATAATAAGTGAGCTCGTCTTACAACAAAAACATAGAAAAAATGAAAACAATATTACTATCAGCAGCTTTGTTTACGACCGGGTTTCTCGGCGCACAAGTAAAATCTACAGAAAAGCAAATAATTGTAGAAGGAAAAGATACAACTACAATAATTAAGGATATTTTGGAAGGAAATCTTGAACGTCAAACAATTATTCAATCAGCAGATAAAAGTGTTATGACCATTGAAGATTTGGTCGATGGCACCCAAAAACAAACCATTATTCAAGGTGGAGATACATCTATAATCATTACAAAAAAATCAGAAGATATTTCAATTGATGAGATGGGTGATATTAATAATGATGACCAAAGCGATTCCACTAAGATTAAAATTGGAAATAAAAAAATTGTCATCGTTGAAAGTAAAAACGGCGACAAAAAAGGGGAGAAGAAAGTAATTATTGACGAACGTGTAATTATAGAAAATGACGAAGATGCACCAGAAATTGCTTTGAATGACGAAGATGATGAAAACGAAGACGACAATGAAAATGGAAAAGCTCACTGGGCAGGATTGGGAATCAATGCAAATGGTTTTATGAATGCTGACAACAAAATTGTAAGTGGTACGGATGCTGGATTTTTGGAACAAGATTTCGCAAGAAGTATTGGCGTAAATTTCAACTTTTTAGAAAAACGTTTTCCAATTTTCAGAGAATATATCGGTGTTACGACTGGACTTGGTTTGCAATGGAACCGATACGCATTGAAAAACAATGTTGACGTTGTTTCAAGTGACAGTTTGCTTTACGGTGTTACAAACACAACCGTTGAATACAAGAAAAATGTTTTGCGCTCCACTTATTTGCAAGCACCAATATTATTAGAGTTTGCGACAAACAAAGACGATAAAAAAGCTTGGCATTTAGCCGTTGGAGTTGTAGGTGGTGTTAGAATTGGTTCAAGCTGGAAAACAAAATGGGAAGATGGTGGAAAAACAAACAAAAATAAAGTAAGATCTAATCACAATTTCAATCCGTTCCAAGCGCACGCTACTGCGATAGTTGGCTACCACAATGTGAGTTTGTATGTAAACTACGGTTTGACACAAGTATTTGAAAAAAATAAAGGTCCTGAATACACAGCAGTAAGCGCTGGAGTTTTATTCAATTTCTAAAAATTTTTAAGAAAATAAGACCGAGTAACACCATCGAAAGGTCTTGTTATACGTTTGATAAGCGAGAGCCATGCATGGAAAGGAAACTAACCGTGCATGGTTTCTTTTTTGCCGTATTTTTCCATGAGGCTTGCTTCAAATTCAAGAAACTCTTTCCAGTTTTTGTCCACGTCAATTCCATTTCCATACTTGCGAGCAAAGTTTAAAAATGTCGTGTAATGTCGGGCTTCACTTTCCATCAAATTTCTATAAAAACTGCGTAAATCTTCGTCTTCTAATTCTTCCGAAAGAATTTTAAAACGCTCACAACTTCTGGCTTCAATCATTGCTGCAAAAAGCATTTTATTCACAAACATTCCGTCCAAAGTGCTATTCGTTTTATTGCGACGAAGAAATTCTCCCAAATCATTCACATAAGGATCTTTGCGGTCATAACCGAGTTTTAAACCTCGTTCCAACAGCTTTTGATGTACTAAATCAAAGTGTTCCATTTCTTCTTGACAAATGGCAATCATTGCTTGAACCAAATCAGAATAATGTGGATATTGAATGATTACTGAAATTGCATTACTTGCAGCTTTTTGCTCACAGAAAGCATGATCCACCAATATTTCCTCTATGTTTCGTTCTACGATATTGACCCATCTAGGATCGGTTGCCATTTTTAAACCAAGCATTTTAAAGTTTTTGAAGACACAAAAATAACTTGATTATTTTCAAGCGTTAATCATTTAAAATTTTTCTTTTTTTTGATTTTTAGTTTTCTTATATTTAAC
>RFNX01000403.1 GCA_009926905.1 Flavobacteriales bacterium | reverse complement strand
CGTTAATTTCTGATGCATAAAAAGATACGCTTCTTTCAACTCCGTCATTTTCATACCTTCCGTGTTTCCTTTCAAATCACGATTGCGCATCAAGAGGTTTTTGTCCAATTCCAAAATGGTATATTCATCGCGAAGGGAATTGTCTTTTTCTTCTAAAGCTTTACGTTTTCCATTCAAGATTTTCATTTCTTCGCTACTGATTTTCAAATCTTCGAAGTTTTTGCGGGTACGAACTGAAAGTATCGTCAAGTCGCCTTGTGCTTTTACCTGAACAGTATTCGGATCGACAAAATCGGTCAATTTTTGAAATACAATTTCTTGTTTTCCAGGTTTTAAATCGATTTTATCTTCATGCTGAATTTGGGCTCCTGTAAAGAATACAGTAACTTTTTTCATTTCAGCGATTGCAGTTACTTCTTTTTGTGCGAAAAGCGAAAGTGAAGTAAAAAGGCAAATAAATAGACTGTTTAGGATTTTCATGTTTGTTGTTTTTATTCTAAATAAAGTAGCATTCCATTTTGGTAATCAACGCCATAATCAAAAGTGATGGTTTGCGTACCCGTGATTCCTTTCAAGAATGACCAAGTAATAATGCCTGTTTTTTCATCCAATTTCCCATTCGAATAGTCGCCATTTTTCACTTTGATGTCTTCGTTATTTGAAACCGGGAATTGATCTTTAATTACAAATGGAATCATTGCACCACCATTATTTTTGATTTTTAATTCCCAAGTAATGTCAAATTTCTGACGAGAACCAATTGTTTTTGTTTTGCTTTTTTCTTTGATGCGCGTTCTGTCGACACTGATTTTATTGTCTTTACCGAAAGAGAAAGAAAGCGTATCTTTTGTTGAATTCACATCCAAATACGATTTACCCATAAACGTTCCATCGAAATAAATATTTGATTCACCGCTCATTAAGTTCAATTTTTCCCAACCGCTAACTTGTGCCGCTAAATAGACGCTCGGGTCAATTTTTGGAATAACATGGTATTCATAACTTGCATTCAAATCAAAAGAACCAATGCTCACACGGTGATCCATTCCGTCAGTTGGAATCGACATTTTAGATAGAATCGTATATTCCATACGCATGTCTTTTTTCTGAACTACAGTTGCAACAGTAGGCGACCAACTTCCTGTATTTCCTTGGGAAACGCTTTGTTGATCGAAAAGTGCTTTACTTTTCTTACCTGACATTACTTTGTTTTTGTTCTTGTATTGTGTAGCTTCTAAATCATATTCTCCGCTAACCATTGAACTTGTAACTCCTGCGGTAACACTCATTGCTTCAGAGGCTACACGACGATTTGCAGTTACAACTACCTCTTCTAAATTCAACGCTTCAGGTTTTAAGAAAAATTTCAAGTAAGCTGCAGTGATTTGTAATTGTGACATTTGGTAACCGACATAAGATGCTTGTGCATACGTCGCACCTTTTGGAACTGTGATTTCAAATTTCCCGTCAAAATCGGTTACAGCACCAACGTTCGGAAAGTTCCAAAAAGTAATTTTTGTGAAAGGCAAAGGTTCGCCAGTTGAAGCATCAATCACTTCACCACGTAATTTTTCTCCCGAATAATCAACGGTTGGAATGCTGCGTGCACTTTGTGTTTTTTGTTGTGGATAATTGTTGTAGTACAAATACCAAGGATTTAAAGTCGGTTCTTGCGCATTTTGATACGGATCGTTTGTAGAAAGTACCATGTCAACGTTTTTCCACTCGATGCCCGTTGTTTGACTTACGTTTGCTTTAGCTTCTAATCGAATTGGTTTTCCGATTCCGTCACTACGCATGTCGTAATAAGGTTTCCAAGTTGCACGAGGAGAAATATAATTGAAAACAAAAGTGGCATTCGTTGCTTTTTCTACATCTACTTCCACAACGATTTCAGAATAATTAATTACTGGCTTACTGCGTTGGCTGATGATTTCTTGCTCCAGCTTATTCATGCTTTTTAGTAAGTCTTCCAATTCGTCGAATATTTGAGATTGTCGCGTCGTGATTTCACTTAATTTCTGGTGCATGAACGCATACGCTTCTTTCAATTCGGCTGTTTTCAAACCTTCGTTGTAACCTTTTAAATCGCGGTTGCGCATCAACAAGTTTTTGTCCATTTCCAAAATCGTGTATTCGTCGCGAAGTGTTTGATCTTTTGTTTCCAAAGCTTTTCTTTTCGCATTCAATTGATTGATTTCTTCACTTGAAATTTTTTGGTCTTCGTAGTTTTTCTTTGTACGAACGGAAAGAATGGTTAAATCGCCCATTGCTTTCACTTGTACAGTATTCGGGTCAATGAAATCCGTCAATTTTTGAAAAACAACTTCTTGTTTCCCAGGTTTTAACTCGACTTTACCTTCGTGTTGAATTTGAGCTCCAGTAAAAAATACGGTAACTTTTTTCAATTCTGCAATGGATGTCACTTCTTTTTGTGCAAATACAGAAGCAACTGTTAAGATGCTTAACAGACTAAATAGTAGATTTTTCATAGATTGAGTTTTACCATATAGATGCGCTTACATCTATATTTCCATAAAGTTCATTATTTTAAGAAAGGAAAGTCTAAACCTTCCAAATTGATTTCGAATAAATCGTAGTTGTAAACTCCGTCATTCTCTTGAATTCCAGCCATTACAGCTTTTTTCATATCAAAGTAAATCTGAAAGTGACTGTCGTCATCAATCGTATTGAAAGTAGCACCTAAGTTTACAGGTTTTCCCCAGCTTGAACCTAAGTTTTCAGAATAATAAATATCGTAACCTCCCATTCCTGGAAGTGCGTCGGAGCTGAAGAACAAGAATTTCCCATCCGGAGTAATGAATGGTGTTGTTTCACGACCTAATGAGTTGATTTCTTTTGGAAGCATTTTCGGTGTTTGCCAAACGCCATTTTTCTTTTCAACAGAAAAAATATCGGTTAAACTTTTATCTCCATTTCTGTCAGAAACAAAATACATTACTTGATAATATGATTCGTCTTCGTTGAAAACAGTATCTGTAATGGTAGCAGAGCCCTCAAAGAAGCTTGAATTGATATCTGAATTTTTAATAATTTCAGGACTTCCCCATGTTCCTGGAATGTCTGTGTTAATTTCAAAAATTTCTGAACTTGTGGTTGTTTTTTCTTTAGATGCGGAGGTATTTAAAGTTCCTAAACCATACAATCCATCACGAGAAACAAAGTTTAATGCATCGAATCCTTCAGTGTTAATTCCGTCCATCGTTTCAGCTTTTATTTCCCAATTACCTGTTGATGAATTTAATACAGCGTGGTAAATATCTTCAAAAAAACGTTGATCGTCAGGATTCAGATTGTTACCAATCGTTTCAGGTGTTCTTGCTGTGAAAAACATTTGTTTGCCTCCATCTATTAAGATTGGACTGTATTCATCGTATTTAGTATTTAATTTATCTGAAATCGAAAGACGTTTATTTTGCACGCCGTTTTTCTTTTCGTTCAAGGCAAATTCACATTGTGCTATGAAAATCGGAATGTCTAAATCTTTCGCTTCTTTTTCACCAAAAGTTCCTTTTGCACTTTTGAAATAGGTTAAAGCGCTTTCAATTAAATTTAGTTTATGATTGATTTTACCTAAAAGCAATTGCAACTCACCGTTTGATTTATCTTTTGTTAATTCTAACGCTTTATTCGCATCTTCCAATGCAAGATCGTAGCTATTAACTTCAAATTCCGTTGTTGCCAACCAATAATACGCTTTCCAATTGTTTGGGTTTTTTACTCGCGCTTGTTTGAAAACCATTAATGCATCAGTTGTACCACCAGCATTGTAAAGTTCTGTACCTTGACTGATAAATTTAGTACTCGCAAGTTTGTCAAAAAAGCCAACTTTTGTAGTTTGTGCGAAGTAAGAAATTGAAAATGAACAACTAATTAAAATGGCGAAAAGAATACGAATCATACTATTATTTTAATGTGGAACAAAGAAACGAAAACAAATGTTACACTTTGTTACGTTTTTATTATAGTTATGAAAACTCAAACGTGAAGAAAAAATCAAATTTCGATACTTGAAACTATTTTCTATTCGAACAATACATTTTCAATTAAAATTGACCAAAAGTTTTTCATTCTCTGATTTTGATTCTGACATATATTTCCTGATAAATCGACATTATGCTACCTTTGCACTCAAAAAATTAAATTGTGAAGAATTTGTTCTCAAAGAAATGGATAAGAATTCCATTTTTTACCTTGGTTTTTGTATTTGCCGCAATCGGTTTTTTCTTAACAGCTTCGTACGTTGCCATTAAGTTTCGTTTGACAGACCAAGCAGGAAGTGTGGATGTAAACAATCGTTATTTTCAATCTATCAAAGGAAAGTACAATCAAGCTTACAAACTGAGCAAAGAACAAGTGAAAAAATTGCGTTATGAATCGCTTGAAAGAATTTTAGTTTTGAATAAGTTTCATCCTAAAAATGCGCAATACACCATGAATGCTTGGAGAAAATCCAATAATGAAGTGGAAGTGATGCGCATGATTGACGCAGTGGACATTCAATTAAAAGACAATAAAAAATACATGGCTGCTGTTCGTGCTTTGAAAAACAAGTCAAAAAACGAGGGAAAATATTCTAAATTGAGTGTTTTCGAATGGATGAATATTGAAGAATGGAAAACCTTCAAAACAGCAGTCGCAAAGGATAAACAATTGATTGATTCAGTCGAAAAGGTGACTGGTGTTGAAGGGAGATTAATCGTTTCATGTTTGGTTGGAGAACAAATTCGCTTGTTCAATTCAGGACGAGAAGCCTATAAACAATGGATTGGTCCTCTAAAAATATTATCTGTAGAATCAATGTATTCTTTTGGTGTGACAGGAATCAAAGAACATACTGCAAGAAATATTGAAATGCATTTGAAAGATTCCACAAGTGTTTATTATTTAGGTAAAAAATACGAGCATTTATTGGATTTCAAAGGTGATCCGCAAACAGAAAGAATTAGTCGTTTGACTTCTTATCGTAATCATTATTATTCGTATTTGTACGCTGCAATTTTTCTGAAACAAGTTAAAATTCAATGGGAAAAAGCGGGTTATCCAATTGATAATCGTCCTGAGATTTTAGTGACGTTGTTCAATGTTGGATATCCGCAATCGGTGCCAAAGTCAAATCCAAAAGTGGGTGGATCAACGATTATGATAAAAGACAAACCGTATACTTTTGGAGCAATTGGTTTTCAATTTTATTATTCTGGCGAACTTTTTGACCTTTTCCCGTTTAAGAAAAAGAAATTTGATTGGAATGAAGTGGTATAAAAGTGTATTATTCGTATTTAATGGCGTTTTCAATCTTGTTTTTGGACAAATAAATTCAGATGTTCCTAACTATTCCAATTGGACAGAATTGACAAAAGGAATGGAATACCGCGAGGTAAATGCACCTATTAAATCAATCATTGGCGATTCTAAATTATGTATGTTGAGAATGGATCCAAAGTATTTTGAATACGATATTCACTCTGCAACGCAATACGATAAAAAATCACGAAATGCCTACGATTGGGCCGATACTTTTCGATTGAATGTTGTTTTCAATGCCAGTATGTATGATTTATCTACACCACTAAAAAGCAAAGGCTATTTAGGAACGAAGGAGCATGTTAACAACGGTGTTATTCGAGAAAATTACCGTTCTATGATTGCGATTGGTCCGAAAGACAGTAGCGAACAAAACATTCAAGTATTGGACTTAGGTTGCGAAACGTGGTTGAGTCGAAAAGATGATTTTGATGGCTACGCACAAGGTTTGCGAATGATCAATTGCGATGGTGTTGCAATGGCTTGGAACCGAAGAAATCAATCGTGTAGCATGTTGGTAGCAGCGCAAGATTCCAAAGGTTGGTTTTATCTGATTTTTTGCCGCTCACCATACACGCACAACGAAATGATTCGCTTTATGAAAGACATGCCTTATCATTTAACAAATGCCATTTATTTAGAAGGCGGACCAGAAACGTCTTTGTTGATAGATGTAAACGGACATTGCATTGAAAAAGTTGGAAGTTGGGTTTCTTCCAGTTACGAGCGCGACGACAATAATAATTTTTGGAAATTACCCAACGTTATTGGTGTAAAGAAAAAAAACTAATTTGTTTCGCAATCTATTTTAATCTTTTAAATCCAAAGTTAAAGGTTGTTTCGATTTCGTATATTCCAAAAAGCTTACTCCTTTATAATTTGTTTTACTATTTTCAATCATTGCTTTTGCAACTTGTTTGGCAGAAATGCTGTGGTATTTTTTCAGTTTTCCTTGCATAAATAAATCGAAAAATGGCATTAGTTTCTGAGAAATGGTTTCCATAGGTCTTGATTCATTTCGTTTGCCAATCAAAACGGATGGGCGATAGATACATGTGCTTTCAAACTTTAAATTAATCAGTGCTTCTTCAATTTCACCTTTTAGTTTCAAATAAAAATTAGATGCTTTAGAATCAGCACCAACCGAGCTTATCAAATGAACTTTCGGAACATTGTTTGCTTTTGCCAATTCTGCTGAACGAATGTTAATTCCAAAATCAATCGCTTTGTAATCTTCTAAATTTGGCGTTTTTTTACGCGTTGTTCCAATGCATAAAAACAGCGCATCAGCTTGAAACTTATCTTTAAAATGTTCTAATTCTTTAAAATCAACAATGATTTCTTCTAACTTTTTATCCGTTATACCAATGGATTTTCGGACAAAAATTTTCACTTTTGAAATGTCGTTTTCTTGTAATAACAAACGTACTAACTGATTACCAATTAATCCACTAGCACCAATAACAATAGCTTCTTTTTTCATTTTTCAAAGTTACTTGAAACGAACAACTTTTCACAAAAAATGTTATTACTTACTAAAATGATAGCAATACTATTAACTTCGAATAAAATATCTTTAAGGTGAACAGTTTTTTAGAGAAAGTAAACATTTCGGTTAGTACACATTTGTTTTTAAAAAATCCAAATTCTTCCGATTTAGGACAGAAAATCATAACTGAGAGTATTAATATGATTTATGAGATTGGTTTTGAATTGTTCAATTTTAAAAAATTAGCACAGAAAATTCAAACTACAGAAGCTTCTGTTTACAGGTATTTTGAAAGTAAACATTCATTGCTATTGTACTTAATCAATTGGTATTGGGGAATGATTGAATACCGTTTAATCGTCGAAAGCAACAACATTTCCAATCCTAAAGAGCGATTGATTCGAATGATTCATTCGTTGACCTCTATTCCAAATCCTGAAAATGAGTTTGTGTTTACACAAGAGTTAAAGCTGAAAAGAGTGGTCATCAATGAGTCAGCGAAAGCATTTTTGACAAAAGAAGTTGACAAAGAAAACAAAGCGGGTGCATTCAAAGTTTACATGTCAATTATTACCAGAGTAGCAAATGTAATTGCTGAAGTTGCACCCAATTATCCTTTTCCAGCAATGCTTGTATCGATGCTGATAGAAAGTAGCAATCAACAGCGCTTTTTTGGTGAACATTTGCCTCATTTGACGAATACTTTACCCGATAAAGATGCTTTTGAGGATTTTGCGTTAGACCTCGTTAATAAAACCCTAGGAATCAATGGAACAAAATAATATCTCACCAATTAATCGTTTTTGGCTTTTATTGAAGCCCGATAGTATTGAAATTAGAAATGTTTATATTTTCGCTGTTCTGAGCGGAATACTTTCGCTTGCTTTACCTCTAGGAATACAAGCAATTATTAACTTTATCCAAATGGGTCAGGTCAGTACCTCTTGGGTCGTATTGGTATTTTTGGTTGTTTTAGCAATCGGTTTTTCTGGTGTTTTAACAATAGCTCAAATGCGAATTACTGAGAATTTACAGCAACGCATTTTTGTAAAGTCAGCGTTTGAATTTGCTGATCGTATTCCAAAAATCAAAATGGAAGAATTAATCAAGCGATATGCTCCTGAATTGACCAATCGATTCTTTGATACTTTGACTATTCAAAAAGGTTTATCGAAATTATTAATAGATTTCACAGCTGCAAGTTTGCAAATTATTTTTGGTTTGATTTTACTTTCTTTTTATCATAGTTTCTTTATCTTTTTTGGTTTAACACTAGTTGTTTTGTTGGCTTTTATTTTAAAAATCACTTCCAAAAAAGGTTTTGAATCTAGCTTGAATGAATCTAAATACAAGTACAAAATTGCACATTGGTTAGAAGAAATTGCACACGCAAGATTTAGTTTTAAAATGGCAGGTAACCCTGAATTATCACTCACCAAAACGGATGAGCATTTAAATGGGTATCTGACAGCAAGAAATATTCATTTTAAAGTTTTAGTGCAGCAATTTTCCTTCCTTGTCGCATTTAAAGTTTTAATAGCTCTTGCCTTATTGATAATTGGAGGTTTTTTGGTTTTGAACCAAAGTATGAACATAGGACAGTTCATCGCTGCTGAAATCATAATATTGTTGGTGTTAAGTTCAGTTGAGAAATTAATTATGAGTTTAGAAGTCGTTTATGATGTTTTGACTGCAGTAGAAAAAATAGGACAAGTGACTGATATTGAGTTAGAAAAATATGATGGAATTAAAATACCGGAAAGTGAAAGTGGTTTTGAAGTGTTGATTGATAAAGTTTCTTTTCAGACTGATTTATACCGAAATCCGATTTTAAAAGAAATTGTGATGGAAGTTGCCCCAAACCAAAAAGTTTGTGTTGTTTCAGACTCAACAGTTTCCACTAATACACTTTTTTGTTTAATTGGTGGAATGTATCCAATTAACGTTGGCAATATTTCCATAGAAGGATTACCGATTGGAAATTTAAACATTCAAGATTTGAGAAATGAAATAGGTAACCTGCTTTTACAAGACAGATTAATCCATGCTACAGTTTTAGAAAATATTACACTTGGAAGGAAGTATGCAACTTTTGAGGAAGTACAAAAAATTGCGAAAATCATCAATCTTACTGATGCAATTAACAATTTCTCAGAAGGTTATAATACAGTACTTAATCCAGAAGCACATTTTATCCCACAAGATATCACGAAAAAAATACTTTTAATTCGTGCTTTTGTTGGACACCCTAAACTTGTTCTGTTAGAGGAGCCAACAATTACGCTTAATGATTCACAAATACATGAATTAATTGAACTCATGAACTATCAACCAAATACAACGATTATTTATTCTTCAAAAGAGGACGAATTAATGAAAATTGCAGATAAAATTATTGTTTTTGAAAAAGGCAAAGTTGTGTTTGAAGGAACTTATCAATCATTTAAGGCGAAAAAATAGACAATGTTAAATCTATCACCATCCAATAAAATTCAATTACCAAGAGAAGACTTTTGGTCATTGAAATCTGTTACTAAAGAAAAATCATCTAAAAAAGTGATTCGAGTTTTTTATGTGTTTTTCATTATTGCAATTATTTTGATGTTTATTCCTTGGACGCAAAATGTCCGTTCAAATGGAAAATTAATCACCTTAAGACCCGAACAGCGACCTCAAACTATTAATACAATTATTGCTGGAAGAATCGAAAAATGGTACGTTAAAGACGGAGATGTCGTAAAAAAAGGCGATACGCTTTTGTTTATTTCAGAGGTTAAGGATGGTTATTTTGACCCTAAATTAGTGGAACGGACCCAAAATCAATTGCGCGTGAAAGAGCAATCGGTGAAAACTTATAGCGATAAAGTGCGCTCATTGGATAATCGAATTGACGCATTACTAGAATCTGGAAAGTTGAAGTTGCAACAAGCTCAAATTAAGTTAAAGCAAACGCGTCTAAAATTAGTAAGTGACAGTATCGATAATCAAGTTGCTAAGCAAAATTTGGAAATTGCCAAAGACCAATATGAGCGTTTTGAAAAATTGGCAAAGGAAGGTCTGAAATCTCAAACCGAGTTAGAATTAAGAAGGAATTCAATGCAGAAGGCACAAGGTTATTTGATTACGACACAGCAAAAATTGTATCAAAGCAGAAATGATATAATCGACGCTAAAGTAGAACTTAATTCCATAGAAGCAAAATACCGTGATGAGGTTTCAAAGGCTGAATCGGATAAGTTTTCTGCAATGTCAAGTATGTATGAAACCGAAGTTGATGTCACAAAATTGCAAAGTCAAACCGCGAATTATTCTATTCGAAATGGAATGTATATTATAACAGCGCCACAAGATGGCGTGGTTACAAAAGTGATTCAAAGTGGTATCGGAGAGACCGTTAAGCAGGGGGAGCAAATCTTAACAATTATGCCAAAAGTTTATGATTTGGCAGTTGAAATGTATATTCTACCAATGGATTTACCACTCATTCATCAAGGTCAAAAAGTGCGTATTCAATTTGACGGATGGCCTGCAATTGTATTCTCTGGTTGGCCAAATACAAGTCACGGAACCTATGGAGGAGAAGTTTTTGCAGTCGATAACTTTGCGCAAGAAGATGGTACTTTCCGTGTGTTAATTGCACCAGACACCAGCGATTACAGTTGGCCAAAAGCTTTGCGAGTTGGTGGTGGTACAAATTCTATGATTCTTTTAAAAGATGTACCAGTTTGGTATGAATTATGGCGAATCATCAATGGTTTCCCACCAGATTTTTATAAAAAATCAGACGTTAAAGCTAACAAAAAGAAAAAATGAAACTAGCTCTAATTTTAGTGGCAATTATAGTTGGCAGCTCTGCTTTTGGGCAAGTAACAATGAGCGACAGTGCTTTTTATGAAGTTCTGCTCAAAAATCACCCTTTGGCAAAACAAGCAAATTTGGCTCCATTGTTTGGTAAAAGTTATGTGCTAAAAGCTAGAGGTAGTTTCGACCCAAAAGCTTACAATCAAACGGAACAAAAATACTTTGGCGGATCTCAATATTACAGTTTAATCAACTCAGGTCTTAAAGTTCCAACTTGGTTTGGAGTTGAGGTGAAATCTGGTTTTGAAAGTAATCGTGGCACTTATTTAAGTTCTCAAGACAAAACACCTACAAATGGATTGTGGTATGGGGGTGTGGCAATTAACTTGGGACAAGGACTTTTGATTGATCAACGGCGAGCAGAACTTTTCAAAGCGAAAATTTATGAGAAAAGTACAATTTATGAGCAACAATTGCAACTAAATGAATTGGTTTACGAGGCTGGCTATTCTTATTGGTCATGGTTTATGGCGTATCATTCTTATGAAGTATTACAAGAAGCAATGGTTTTGGCTCAAACCAGGTTAGACGCAATAATTCGTACCGTTGAATTGGGTGATCGCCCGGGAATTGACTCTGTAGAAGCAAAAATTCAAGTTCAAAGCAGGGAAGCAATGCTAAGGCAAATTGAAGCCGAACTTCAAAAAGGAAAGTTGAAATTGGAAACTTATTTGTGGTCGGAAGGAAGTGAACCTTTAGAATTAGAAGCTAAAACGACACCATTACCAAATAAGGATTTAAAAATTCATTCAAGGGAACATTTTGATAATTTAATAAACGATTCAACTATTCTTTCACATCCCTATTTACAGATTGCAAACTTTAAAATTGAGTCATTGGAGGTTGAAAAAAGATTGAAGAAAGAAATGTTGAAACCTCAATTAAATTTGCAATACAACTTTTTAAATGAACCAATAAATTACAATCCTTTTGAAGCAATTTCAGTTAACAATTACAAATGGGGGCTTACGTTTGAAATGCCCTTATTTCTTAGGAAAGAACGTGGAGAATTGGCGCTTGCTGATTTAAAAGTTAAGGATGCGAACTTTCAAGTTGATAATACTTTTGCATCAATTAATTTTAAAATACGAAGTTCTTTTGTCGATTTAGAGAATTCAAAACAACAACTTGAGATTTACCAAAAAACGGTCAATGACACAAAAGCATTATTAGAAGCAGAACGAAGTATGTTTGAGAATGGAGAAAGCTCTTTGTTTTTAATAAATGCAAGAGAGACTGCTTACATTCAAGCTAAATTGAAGTTCATCGAACTTTTAGCTAAAAATCAGCAAGCAGTCATTGCACTAAAATTTGCATTAGCAAAATTAGTTTAGGTTTTATTTAAAAATTGTTTTCCTTTTTCAGTCAATCGATACGCTTGTTGCTTGTCTTTTGCGTTGGATTTATTGGTCCATTCAATTAATTCCAAATCAAAAAGCGGTTTTATAAATATGCGTTTATTTCGCGATTGATAGTGCAATCCTAAAGCTTCCTCTAAAAGTTCTTTCCCTTTTTTTGGTTCATTTTGGCAATGTTTCAAAAGCTTTAAATGTCTGCTTGTCAATTCCTCGACGTTTGTTATTAATTTTTCCTCTTTCTTCTCTTTTTTATATTCAGCTTTAGGTTCATTCACAACATCACTCGATTCCTTAGGCAAGTTTTGCTGTAACCATTTGATGTATTTTTCTGTTTGACCAGCTAAGAAATAGGGCAAATTTAAAAGATGAATCGTTTTTCCTTTTTGTGTTTTTATTTCGTTTAATGACAATTCTCCAGCAAAAAATCGTATTGCATAGTTCAATCTTGACTCGTCCAAATAATTCAAAAGCGATCTTAACCTACCTGAACTTCCTGATTTCACTTCAATCGGAACAACTTTCCCTTCATAAGGATAAACGAAATCAAGTTCAGCGTCTGAGCTGTTTTTGTCTCTTACCCAAAAGTTTAGTTTCTCAAGTGGCGTGCTTTTGTGTGCTATCAATTCTTGCCCAACCAAATGTTCAATCATCGTTCCTTGATAAACGGAATTCAAATCTTTTGTTCCTAGTATTTCTTTTTGCAATCCAACACCAAAATTTAATAATCCGGTATCTAAAAACTGTAATCTTGGTGATTTTTTAGAATCTCGTAATAGTGGTAATTCGAAAAAAGTTGTTGGATAAATTAAATTCAATAAATGGGTTTTTTGCAAACTTTCAAGTATTCCAGAGACTTCTTTTGAGGTAAATTTTTTATTTCCAAAACTTTGGAAGGTTACTCGTTTACCTGCAAGAAATAATGATTCATTGATTATTGTTCGTATTACTTGAAGTTGACTTTCATTTTTTGCATATTTTTCAGCGTCTTCAAGGTAGGAATTCAACAATGATTCATAGATTGGTTTTAAGGAAGTTATATCTTTTTGTTTGGCATATTGTTGAATGATATTTGGCATTCCTCCCAAAAGTGCGTAGGTGTGAAACAAGTTTAGTAATCGGTCATAAGCATACGATTTTAGAGGAACTTTTTTTAATTCTTCCAATGCTAAAGTTTCACCGATTGCACCTAAAAACTCTTCAAATGAAACAGGTCGCAATATTTTATACTCCACTCTTCCAACGGGGAAACTGATGTTTTTTCCCAACAAGGTTTCAAGCATACTTCCAGCTGTGATAACGTGCAATTGCGGAAGGTCTTCATAAAAGTAGCGCAAGAAGTTGATTGCTTTTGGTACTTCTTGTATTTCGTCTATAAACAGTAAAGTTTCGGAAAGTAGTTCCCACTTTTTTCCTTCGATAAAAAAGATACGTTGTGCTAGTAATTCTATATCACTTAAAGTTTGAAAAAGTGTTTTGTATTCTTCTTTTTCAAGGTTCAAATAGATGTATTGTTTGTAGTGTTTTGAAAATTCGTGAACAACGGTCGTTTTACCTACTTGACGCGCACCTCGAATTACCAATGGTTTTCTGAACTCATTGTTTTTCCATTCTTCTAATTCTGTAAGTATCTTTCTGTAAAACATAGCTTTAATTTTCCACAAAGGTAATTAAATTTATATGTAATTTTTATAATGAGGGATAATTTTTAAATAAATTTAATTATAATAAGGGATAATAAATATGTTAAATCAGTTATAATGAGGGATAATTTATGTTTTGCGTACTTAAGAAAGGATCAAATAAGCTAAATATCAAAATAAAGTTAAGGCTAAATATTTAATTTGCTCGATTAAAAGGAAGTTGAATTTATTGAAGATTAACTTAATCTCCCCATTCTTTATTTATAGTCGTAGAAGGTTAAAATTGAAAAAATAGAATGCTTTTAAATTCGTTTAATAACCAATAGTACCGATTAATAAGTTAGATGAGCTCATTATTTTTTTAAAAATATCTTTGTATTTTTAAGAATTATGATTAAAGCAATTATTGTAGAAGACGAACCAACTGCACAAGACGTACTATCTGAACTGATTTCAACTTACTTAAAAGATAAAATTGAACTTGTTGGTGTTTGTTTTACAATTGAGCATTCCGTAGAATTATTGGCAAAAAGAAATGATATTCAACTGGTATTTTTGGATATTCAACTTGGTGAAGGAAGCTCTGGTTTTGAATTGTTTAAATATTTGAGTCATAAAAAACATGCTGTCATTTTTACAACTGCATTTGAAAAACATGCTATTCAAGCTTTAAAGTTAAATGCTATTGATTATCTTCTTAAACCAATTCATTTTCCAGATTTAATAATTGCTTGTAATAAAGCAATTGAAACTATTAAAAGTGAGGCGAACTCATTATATCTGGAAACAATCTATCGTGAGATTAAAAATCACAACCTTGATTTAAAATTTAATAAATTGGCTGTATTAAACGGTGAAGAATACTCATTTATTCCTTTTTCTCGAATTAATTATTTAGAAGGAGATGGGAATTACACCAAAATATTTACATTAGATGGTGAAAAATTTCATACTCCGAGAACTTTAAAAACATACGAAGAAATATTACCAAAAGAACTTTTTTATAGAATTCACAAATCGCACCTCATTAATTTAAATTGCATTGAAAAATACAATCGCAACGATGGCAACCATGTGTTTTTACAAAATAACATCTGCCTCTCAGTTTCAAAACGCAAAGCAGAAGATTTTTTGCGGGTTATTCAGTCTGGCGGCACTGATACTCTCGAATAATTATATTGCACAAAACTATAGCTATAAATTAATTTCTACAAAGGACGGCCTACCTTCATCAACTATTACAGGCATTACAAAAGACAAAAATGGAATAATTTGGATTGGAACTGAGAAGGGATTGTGTTACATCAGCAATGGAAAAATTCAACAATTTAAAGGTTTGCCCGATGAGGGGATTTTATCTGTTTTTGCAAGTTCAGATGGGTCATTGTGGATTGGTTATGGTGAAAAATCTTTTTTGGTTCGGATAAAGAATGGAAAAATCAAATCGTTTGCTAAGCAAAAAAAGGCTGCAAAAAATGGTTCTGTTTTAAGTTTTCACGAACACAATAAACATATATATCTTGCTCAAAATGATGGTATAACAGTTATTTCTCCTGAGGGAAAGTTCAAACCTTTAACCAACAAAATAGTCTCTGATACCATGATGTCCTATTGGACTGTGGATTTTTTTACTAAAGACAACAAAGTCTATGCGACAAGTGTGATTAGAGGAGTGAATGAGGTTGTCATACGCGACAAGGATGTTGTATTTAAAAATGTTTATACCGGTGAATTTCTCTATGGCTCAACGTGTTTAGATAATAATTTAATCTTAACTTTTGATCCTGATGCAAAATTATTTAATGCAGATAAATTCCTTAGAAAACAAGTTCAGACACCTATAAAAAAAGTGTCTTCGCGATTGCCTTCAATGTTTATTACAGATAAAAACAAAAACGTTTTTGGCGCTTGCTATAATTTTAATTATGGAATTCATGGTCTTATTAAACTTGATAAGAATTTTACTGAAGAATTGATTTTACCAGAGAATATACCAGGTCAAGAGTTATTTTATGATAAAGCGAATAATGAAATTTATTTTGGTACAGGCTTTGGTGTTTATATTGTAAATGCTTCTTTATATTCTAAATCTTTCGCAGTTAAAAAAGAGCTAACCGAAAGACCAATTATTTCAAGCTATCCTGAAAAAAACGGTGTAATAGCTTTAACAGAAGGAGGTTTGTTGTACTTCGACGCAATGAATACTATACAGAAGCAAATTTCTGTCGATGAATTAAGAAAATTCGCAAACAATCTTCAAGTAAAACAGCGAAATTCTTTGTTTAACTTAAAGGTAAATTCTTGGACAGAAGCAACATTTAATGGTTTACATTGCGATGATTTAAAATTCATAAACAACAAATGGTTTGTTTTAAGCACAATTGGATTCTTTATCGTTAACAAGAAATTTGAAATAGAAGATTTTATTCCAATTCCATCGTCTCATCTCAATTATACTAAAAATGACGAATTGCTTTTTGACCAATACAAACTAAGTTTAATTTGTCTTAAAAACAAACCGAAAAGAGAGCTATTATACGATTGCTTTCGCCAAGATAAGTTGGTATTAAAGCACGTTATGGGAATAGAAAAGTTCGGTCAGAAAAACGCTATTATCACAGAAAGTCAGGGTGTTTATATTTATGACCGAAAAGCATTACATCCGACTAAACTGAAAGGCTTGAATTCAGATGTTTATAGAAGTACTTCATTCCAAAATAAATATCTTGTTATTTCAACAGTAAATGGGGAAATTCTTTTTTACGACAGTGAACACAATTTTAAATTGGTAAAAACTATAAAAAAATCACAGTTTTATAATGAGTCAATTATCGACTTAAAAGGAAATGGAAATTACCTTGTTTTTATAACATCAAAAAGAATATTTATTTGGGATGGAAATATATTGAAAAGTTATAATGATTATCAAAATGGTGTAGAGAATTTTCATCGTGTTAATTTGAATGAAAAAGCCCTAGTTATTTATTCTCCAAAATCTATTATTCGACTTGATTTATCTAAACTTCAAAAGGAAATTGATAAAAAAATAGTTTTTAATGTCACCAATCAATTTACGAAAACGAATGAGCCTGTATTTAATACTTCAAATCAGTTCCTTTCAAAAAATAAGAATATTACTCTGCACTTTTTATCCTTTAACGAATTGAATACAGATGTACTCAAAGGATATTATCGCATCAATAGAAATGATTGGATAGAAATTGAACCAAGTGGTAAAATTTATTTACAAAATTTAGATTTTGGTAATACAAAAATTGAATTCAAGATAAATGACTTGCGAACAGGTAAAACAACTTGGCAACACAATTACAACATTGAATTTCCTGCTCCATTGTATTTACACGGTTTTTCCTTATTTATTTACTTTTTATTGTTTTTAGGAGGCATTGTTTTCCTTACGCGCTATTTTGTGCTACAATCCAAAAAGAAAGAGATTGAAAAATTGACTTTCAAGAACAGATTTAATGAATTGCAAATGGAAGCGTTGCAATCGCAAATGAATCCGCACTTTGTGTTTAACGCACTAAATTCAGTTCAGAGGTACATTTTAGATATCGATCAAGAAAGAGCGTTGTCGTTTTTGAATCAGTTTAGCATTTTAATTAGAAGAGTTCTCGACTATTCAGACACAAAATTGATTTCAATCGAAGAAGAATTAGAGTTTATCCAACTGTATTTGAGTATAGAAAACCAACGTTTTCAGGGCACCTTAAGTATTCAACAGGAAGTAGATTGCGACGAATTAATCATGATTCCGCCGCTACTAATTCAACCATTGATTGAAAATGCAATTATTTACGGTTTAAAGAGTGAATTAGGTGAAATCTTTATTTCCATTTCCATCAAGCAAGAAGAAAAATCACTAAGAATTAAAATAAAAAATGAAATCAATTCTGAAGTGATAAAAAATCACACCTTTCAATCCAAGTCAACTGAAATTATTCAAAAACGTTTGGCGCTTTATGACACAAACGCGACTTTAACAACAACCATTAAAGATTCATTTTACACAGCAACTATTCTGCTGCCTATTACCGATAAATAAGAGATTGTAGCGCTAAATCAGCAAGGTTACCGAAAGGTAAATTGCAATTAATCGACTTTTTTTTGTAAGTAGATTTGAAGAAATTTAAATCTAAAATCATGAGAAAATTAATTGCAATTGTAGCTTCTGTTTTCTTTCTACAGAGTTGTGCTACAATTATTACAGGTAAATTGCAGACCGTAACTTTTGTTTCACAACCACCTGGAGCAAACGTAATTGTTGACGGAGAAAATATTGGAGTAACTCCTATAACTAAAGAAGTGCCGAGAAAATCAGAGATTATTACATTTTCTAATCAAGGATATCAAGATTACACTCTTAAAGTAAAAAAATCAACTAATGGATGGTCTTGGGGTAATTTTGTTTTTTTACCTCTTGCGGGTGTTGGTCCATTGATTGGAGTACTCATAGATAATAGCAATGGTTCAGGTTATGTAATAAAAAAAGTTATAACTCAAGATGGTAAGATTATTAAATTGCTAGATAACACTGTAGATGTAAAACTCAATAAATAAAACGAATGTCAAATAATCTAAGACAATTAAAAATGAATAATAATATCATAAAACATAAAGGAGTTGTTACTTCAGTTTTTGGGGAAAATGAAATAACGTTTAATTTATTGGGTTCGGAATTGTTTATTATTGGAGTTGTTGATTTTTTATTTGATAAGAAACCTACAGCTAACGAATTATCGAAATTAATAGGGCGTGAATTTACTTTTATTGTAAAAAATCAAATTGCTATTCTTAGTAATCTCATTGATATTCTTTAACTTAATAATTAAAACATAGCGGAACCCGAAAAGCTTAAGAGTAGGGAAATAATAACTTAAAAAATTATGAAAAAATTATTACTTGGATTGGGGGTACTGACTTTAGTTTCAATGACTTCATGTAAAAAATCTTACGGATGTAATTGTAATGTTGACATCCCAGGCTCATCACTAAGTGTCGACACTACTTATTACATGGGAATCATGGACAAGAACGAAGCAACAGCAAGATGTACTAACATTAAAACAGACCTTCAGTTAATTATGGATCAAAATCCAGATAGCCAAGGAACAACAGTATCTTGTTTTAAAATGGAACAATAATTTAAAAAAAGCCTCTACGGAGGCTTTTTTGCAACAAAGAAAATTATTTTTCAACATTTAGCAATTGATTAAACTATAATCA
>RFNX01000313.1 GCA_009926905.1 Flavobacteriales bacterium | reverse complement strand
TAATTATTGCGTTGATTCGATAATTCTCCTGCCACAAATGGATGAACTCCCAAAGCTTGTGTGACAGCTTCTCGTGATTTATTTGGCAAGAAATGAATGCGCATCAATTGCGTAAAAAGCTTGAATAGGTTTGGGATTATTGATGTAATTTCTCCAGCTTTAGGATTGTATTCGAAATACTGAACAATTTTAAAAACCTTCACTGCATCTTTCGTTGCAATAGCATTTGTCAATTCGTAAATGTTATAGTCTTTTGAAATACCAATGTTTTCTTCAATGTGAATTTCATTGATTTTTGTTCCTTTTTCAACTAAAATCGAAAGTTTGTCAATCTCGTTTACAATTCTTCCCAAGTCGTTACCTAGAAATTCTGCCAATAACATTCCTGCCTTCGAAGTGATGTCGTAACCCACAGATTTCACATACGTTTGAATCCATTCTGAAAGGTGATATTCTTTAATTTTTTCTGATTTAAAAATCAAACCATTCTTCGCCGCATTTTTAATGACTTTTTTGCGTGCATCGAATGCTTTATATTTATGACAAACGACAAAAATGGTAGTGTCCAATGGCGATTCTGTGTAAGATTCGAGCGCATCAAAATCTTTAAAATCCTGTGCTTCTTTTAATACAACCAAACGTCGTTCCGACATCATTGGATACGATTTTAACTCGCTTATCAAAGAAAGTACATCTGTGTCTTTCCCGTAAAGAATTGTTTGATTGAAGTCTCGCTCGTGTTCTTCTAAAGCATTTTCAGTGATTGCATTAGATAAAACATCAATGAAATAAGGCTCTTCACCGTGAAGAAAATACATCTTCTCGAATTTCTTATTCTTAATGTCTTTTAGAATGAGTTTGTGGTCCATTTTGATTTTCAAAGTTACAAAACCGAACGCACTTGAACAGTTTTTTCAACTAACTTTATGGAAATAATTTCAGTGCTGCATCTTACTAGAAAACAAATTAAATACTATGAAAAAACTTTTAGCAGTGTGGATGCTCGTTTTAGCAGGAAGCACATTTGGTCAAACAGCAACTGGAGATGTAGTTGGAACTATCATTTATAAAAAAGACAAAACCACTTTAATTGGTGCGAAAGCAGTAATTGAAGATAACGGAAAGAAATTCCAAGCTATGTCTGATGTCGATGGACGATTTAGAATTCCTTCAATTCCATCTGGTAAGTATACAATGAGAATCACTTTCCAAGGTGACACACTTAACAATATTCCAGTGGACGTTCCTATTGAAGCGTATTATAACGTTGGAACAATTGAATTCGAACAAAAAGTAGTGGATTATAAAGTAGTAACAGTCAACGCTCAAACCATGCGTTTAGTCATGGGTGAACTGCCAATTAAAGAATTGACTGCCAAAGACATTGCGAAAAGTCCGATAAAATTCGATATGAAATCAATGATTGCTTCTATGTCTTCTGACGTTCACATGTCAGATGATGGTGAATTGATGTTTCGTGGAGCGAGAAAAGGCGATATGATCTATGTGTTAGACGGTATCAAATGCAACGATGTATTCAATGTGCCAAGTTGTGCAATAAGCAAAATGATGGTTTATACTGGTGGTTTGCCTGCTAAATATGGTGACACGATGGGTGGTGCAGTTGTGGTTGAAACGAAAAGCTATTTTGAATTATTGCGCAATTACCAAGCTACTCATGGTGAGTAATTATTTTTTGAGAATCCAATATCTGTAAACGATTACAGCGATTCCTTCAAGTACAAAAATGAGCGTAATAGGTGGCAAATAAAAAGGCCATTTTGACAAATCCATCCAGCTATTGATACCAATTGCGCCGACGTGTAGTAAGTTTAGTAAAACACCATATCTTCCAAATCGATAAAGTACATTGTCTGGCGCTAATTTTCTCAAACTTGCAATAAGTGGCAATGTAAAAAGAAAAGCGGACAAGGCTCCAATTACTATAAAAGTCCAACCATTAACGCTTAAGACATCGTTCGAATAAAATTTAGCATACAAAATTGGATCGAGTAATAAAATTGAAGATAAGATATGAATGAGAGCAATCGTGTAACCAAAAGTTCCGATTGCTCTTCTTTTTATAGTGTATTTTTCAAGAAAATAGGATGGAAGCAAACTTAAAAGCAAAAAAGTTCCTGCTGTCCAAGCGATGGCTTTATTGAGCACAAAAAAGAATTCTTTTACACCCAACAAGTCTTTACCGATATGATAACGAACGATTGCATATGCATAATAGGTTATGAACAGAAATACAAATAATTTTTTCATTTAATAGTCAATTTTCCAAAGAAATAATCCATGACCTGGAACAGAAAGAGAAGCTTCTTGTCGGTCTTTAGCAGCTAAAATTGTGTGAATGGATTCCACATTTAATTTCCCCATTCCGATATCGATTAATGTTCCAACGATGGCGCGCACCATGTTTCTTAAAAAGCGATTGGCACTGATTTCAAAATAGAGTCCATTTTCATCTTTAATCCATTCAGCAGAAAAAACGTTGCAAATATTTGTTTTTACATCAGTGTGTGCTTTTGCAAATGAACCAAAATCTTTTTCACCCAATAAAATTTGTGCGGCGAGGTTCATTCTTTCAACATCCAATTTCGCAGGATTGTACCAGCTTTGTGCTTCTCTAAAGGGATTTTTTTGCGTGTGAATGAAATAGCGATAGGTTCTTTTCGTTGCGTCGAATCGTGCATGTAAATCATCAGCTACTTTCTGAATCGAATAAATTGCAATTCCTTTTGGGAGCATTTTATTGAGCTTGAAAACAAAGTGAGTTTCATCCTCAATCGTGTCAATGTCCACGTGGAAAATATAATGCTTTGCATGTACACCAGCATCCGTTCGCCCACAACCAACAATTGAAATCTCTTTATTGGAATTCATTTTCGAAAGACACGTTTCAATCGTTTCTTGAACACTTGAAGCATTAGGTTGACGTTGCCATCCGTGAAAAGGAGCACCGTGATAGGCTATTTCTACAAAGTAACGTGGCATATTCGGATGCGAAGGTAGTAAACATTTGAAAACTAAATTAAACCCATTTTTAAACCATGAAGGAATTAAGGTAATGAAGAAAGTTCTCAGTTCTCAACTTTCATCTTTTTTATGACTTATTCAATATACAACGTCATTCCATTTCTGTAATCCACGCTATAATTAAAGTTGAGTGTTTGTATTCCTGAAACGCCATTCAAAAATGACCAAGTAATAATGGATGTGTTTTTCTCTAATTTCCCAGTGTTAAATGTTCCATGTTTCACTTTGATGTCTTCGTTATTTGAAATTGGGAATTGATCTTTCACAATCAATGGAATCATAGCACCACCGTTGTTTTTGATTTTTATTTCCCAACTCACTTCAAATTTTTGACGTTTTCCAATGGTGTTAAATTTAGATTTCTCTTTGACTCGAGTTCTATCTACACTGATTTTATTGTCTTTACCGAACGAGAACGAAAGCGTATCTTTTGTAGAATTCACATCCAAAAACGATTTCCCCATAAAAGTTCCATCGAAATAGATATTGGATTCGCCGCTCATTAAGTTCAATTTTTCCCAACCAGTTACTTGTGCTGCTAAATAAACACTTGCATCCATTTTTGGTATCACATGATATTCATAACTCGCGTTCAAATCATACGTTGAAATGCTTACTCTGTGATCCATTCCGTCCGTTGGAATTGTCATTTTTGAAGCAATTGTATATTCCACTCGCAAGTCTTTCTTTGCTTGAACGATTGCTACAGGTTTTGAAGTGTTGATTGTTGTTCTTGCGAACGCGTTTCTAACTTATATCTCTCTCTGTCCTTTGTTCCTGTTTTTTTGTCAAAAATTGAAGTTTTATCGTCTTCATCGTTAACACCTCCTACCGTTGATGCAACTCTATTCGAATTACGTGCAGGCAATCTTGAAATATCTTCTTTAGTGATAGTTGCCATTTTATTTTGTGTTGTAGTGCTATAAGAATATTCACCATCAGAAGCTAGTCCACTTGCATCCCAGCGATACATCCCATTTTGCCCTTCAACATCATTAATCCTCAACGTTGAAATATCCACACCAATTGGCGCCATGAAGAATTTCAAATAAGCAGCAGAAATGTATAAGTTTTGTTCTGTATAACCAACAAACGTAGCGTTCAAATAGCTTGCTCCTTTTGGAATGGTGATTTCAAATTTCCCGTCGAAATCAGTCACAACATTTATCGCTGTGTTTCCATAAATGGCAACTTTTGTAAATGGCATCGGTTCTCCAGTAGCAGCATCAATAACTTCTCCGCGAACTTTTTCACCAGAAAAATCAGTTGCAGGAATTGATCTTGCCGCTTGTCTAAAAGTCTGTGGTTGGTTGTTATAATAAATATACCATGGGTTCATCGTTGGTTCTTGCGCATTTTGATATGGATCGTTCGTTGAAAGTACCATGTCAACATCTTTCCATTCGATACCTGTTGTTTGACTCACATTTGCTTTTGCTTCCAAACGAACTGGTTTTCCGATGCCATCGCTGCGCATGTCGTAATAAGGTTTCCAAGTCGCGCGAGGCGAAATATAGTTGATAACGAATGAAGCTGATGTTTCTTTTTGAACGTCAATTTCTACTACAATC
>RFNX01000247.1 GCA_009926905.1 Flavobacteriales bacterium | reverse complement strand
GTCCCCAAAAAAAATAATGACATTTCAACTAAATACAATCGAGGAAGCAATTGAAGAAATTCAAAATGGAAAAATAATCATCGTAGTGGACGACGAAGACCGCGAAAATGAAGGCGATTTCCTAACTGCTGCTCGTAATGCAACACCAGAAATAATCAACTTCATGGCAACTCACGGTCGTGGGTTAATTTGTGCTCCAATCAGCGAAGAGCGCTGTGATAACTTAGGCTTGGAAATGATGGTTCGTAATAATTCTGCAGCGTATGAAACTCCATTTACGGTAAGTATCGACTTAATTGGTCATGGTTGTACAACTGGAATTTCTGCAAGTGATCGTGCGAAAACGATTTTGGCAATGATTGATCCTGAAACGCGTCCTGAAGAATTAGGGAAGCCTGGGCATATTTTCCCACTACGTGCACGTAAAGGTGGTGTTTTGAGAAGAGCGGGACATACAGAAGCAGCGGTAGATTTATCGCGCATGGCAGGTTTTGAAGAAGCTGGAATTATCGTTGAGATCTTGAACGAAGATGGTTCTATGGCACGTTTGCCACAACTAATTGAAATCGCGAAAAGATTCGATTTGAAAATCGTTTCTATTGAGGATTTAATCAAATACCGAATCAAAAACGAAACACACATTGAACACGTTGTAGACGTCAATTTACCAACAGAAATTGGTGATTTTCAACTACATGCTTTCAAAGATTTGAATTCAGACATGGATCATTTGGCCTTGGTAAAAGGAACATGGGAAAAAGATGAACCTGTTTTGGTACGTGTGCATTCATCGTGTATGACAGGCGATATTTTCGGCTCATGTCGTTGCGATTGCGGTCCACAGTTACATGCAGCAATGAACAAGATTGAAGAAGCTGGAAAAGGCGTTGTGATTTATATGAATCAAGAAGGTCGAGGCATTGGCTTGGTGAACAAATTGAAAGCTTATAAATTGCAAGAGGGCGGAATGGACACAATGGAAGCCAACATTGAACTTGGATTCAAAGCAGACGAACGCGATTATGGACTTGGAGCTCAAATGCTGCGCGCTTTAGGTGTTTCAAAAATGCGTTTGATGTCCAATAACCCGAAAAAACGTACAGGTTTGGTAGGTTATGGATTAGAAATCGTAGAAAACGTTTCGTTGGAAATCAAGAGTAATGTACACAATGCATCTTATCTTCAAACGAAAAAAGATAAAATGGGTCACAATCTAAAATTAGATATTTGATGCTTGTCGCAAAAGACATACAAAAAGCCTACGGTGAACTGCCAATTCTAAAAGGAGTCAATTTAGAAGTCGGTAAAGGAGAAATTGTTTCTATTGTCGGTTCTTCTGGTGCAGGAAAGACAACTTTATTGCAGATTTTAGGAACTTTAGACAAACCCGATTCAGGTATACTAGAAATTGGTGGTGTCAACCCATTCAAATTATCTCAGAAAGAACTTTCAAATTTCAGAAATACATCTTTGGGATTCATTTTTCAATTTCATCAATTATTACCAGAATTTACAGCGATTGAAAATGCGATGTTGCCTGCATTAATCGGTGGAAAAAGTAAAAAGGAAGCCGAACAATTGGCTCTACCATTATTGGAAAGATTGGGAATTGAATCGCGTAAAACACACAAACCTTCAGAATTGTCTGGTGGAGAGCAACAACGTGTAGCAGTTTGTAGAGCATTAATCAATAACCCAAAAGTGATTTTTGCTGACGAACCTTCTGGAAATTTAGATACGAAAAATGCTAAAGAATTACACGAATTGTTTTTTCAATTGCGCGACGAATTCAATCAAACCTTTGTTATCGTAACACACAACGAAGAACTTGCTCAAATGGCTGATAGAAGTTTGGTGATGCGCGATGGGAAGTTCTTATAAATTTTGGTATTCTTAATGTTGAATTTTTGATTGAGAATTTTTATTTCTTCATCGCACGGTCCATTTCACGACGATCGTCTTTTTCTTTTAAATCCTGACGTTTATCGTGAAGCTTTTTACCAGTTGCACAAGCAATTTGAATTTTCACCCAACCTTTTTCGGATAAAAACATCTTTAAAGGTATTAATGTATTTCCTTTTATTTTAAGAAATTTCTCAATACTAATGATTTCCTTTTTATTCAACAAAAGTTTTCGATCAGCTCTTGGTTTATGATTGTAAAAAGAACCGTTTGCATATTCAGTAATGTGCATGTTTCGAATCCAAACTTGACGATCCTCGCAAATACAATAAGCTTCCAAAATACTTGCCTTTCCACCACGAATACTTTTAATTTCTGTTCCAGAAAGTTGCATACCAGCATCAAAACGATCTTCCAAATGATATTCAAATTTGGCTTTCTTGTTACGGATATTTAATTCTTTTGTTGACATAGCGGACAAAGTTAAAGAAAATCAGGAATGAAGCACAAGAACCTTATTTGGATTCTTAATTCATATTTCAATATTAGCTTTAACTTTGTAAACAAATAAACAATTGCTAATTCCTTCAAAATATCTTGAAAATGCTGTGGAGCAAATCGCTTCCCTTCCTGGTATCGGAAAAAAAACAGCTTTACGACTGACTCTGAATCTGTTGAAACGCTCTGAAGTTGAAATTGAAGATTTCACGAAGGCAATTTTAGACCTTAAAAACAACTTAGTGAATTGCAAAAGTTGTGGAAATATTTCTGACGAATCAATATGTTCGATTTGTTCCAATCCGTCACGCGACGTAAGCATTGTTTGTGTTGTAGAAGACATTCGCGACGTGATGGCAATTGAAGCAACCAGTGCCTACAAAGGAATTTATCACGTTTTAGGTGGATTAATTTCGCCAATGGATGGAATTGGTCCTTCTGATTTGAATGTCGAAAATTTGGTGCAAAAAGCAGCATCGAATGAAATTATTGAAGTGATTTTCGCTTTAAGTCCAACTATGGAAGGAGATACTACCAATTTCTATTTGTATAAAAAATTGCAAGGATTTGAAGTGTTAGTTACCACATTATCTCGAGGAATTGCAGTTGGTTCTGAATTGCAATATGCAGACGAAATCACATTAGGTCGTTCTTTACAGCAAAGATATCCGTTTCAAATTGGTGGAAAATGAGTAACGTAATTTCCTTTGTTTTTGCTTTTTTCATTTCAATTTTAGCGTTTTCTCAAAAGCATAAAATCTACATTGCAACAGTCAAAGAAAATCGAAACATTGAGAATTTTGTGAAACGCGTCAATGAAAATGTTGTACTGATTGATTTTATGAAGTTGGACAAAAAAAAATGGAATTCTAACTTAAAAAAATGCTCCGGATTACTGCTTTCTGGTGGATATGACATTGATCCAAGCTGTTATGGTCAACCAACTTTGAGTCCTTATTGCAAAACCGAAAACCAGCGCGACGAAATTGAACTGGAATTATTGAATCGTGCAATGAATGATTCGTTGCCAATTTTTGGGATTTGTAGAGGAATGCAGCTTTTAAATGTTTACTTCCAAGGTACATTATGTGCAGATATTCCAACTTTTTGTGATAACAATTCATTGAAGGTAATTCATCGCGACCCAAAACAACAAAAAGATGTCATTCATCCCTTGATAATTGATAATAATTCTGACCTTTTCTCAATTCTAAAATTAGAAAATACGAGTGTAAATAGTTATCACCACCAAGCAGTTTTATTACTTGGAGAGAAACTTCGTGTTGCAGCTAGAAGTCCAGACGGTTGTATTGAAAGTATTGAGTGGTCAAAAGGATTAAATGACAAATGGATTCTTGGCGTTCAATGGCATCCAGAGCGGATTTTTACGGAGCAACCTGAAAACTTAAAAATTATAGAAGCTTTCATAGGAGTTTGTCGGAAAGTGCAAAGAAAACATTGAATTGATTTAAATTTGATCACTCTGTCAATCATTCTCATAAAAAACAGAAGTTTTGCTTTTTAAGAGTTTAAAAGTTAGGCCAAAAATTAGAATAAAAATGGCAAAATACAGATCATTCATCGAAAAAGAAAGCGCATGATTTTTTGCAGTTCGCTTCAAAATCACTAAGAATAATAGCGAAGTCATCGAAGAAATTAAACCTGGATATTCATTCTTAAAAACTATTTTCCACGAAAAATCTTTATCGGATGCTTCGTAATGTTTCATTGATGGGAAAAAAGCTGGAATTCGTTCTGCCCAAGCGATGTATTTACTACTAAATTTTCGTTCTAAAAACTGCTCTTCCGCAAACATAATTCGTTCGTAATAGAGCCAAAAGAGCAAGCCCAAAATCAAAACAAACCAATAATTTCCCAAAAATATTGCCAATCCTATCCAAATTAAAAAATTAGCAAAATACAATGGATGACGCACCATCGAATACCATCCTGTTGTGTTCAATTCCGCTGCAACTTGATGACTTCGATTTCTTCCAGAAG
>RFNX01000234.1 GCA_009926905.1 Flavobacteriales bacterium | reverse complement strand
TTTATAGACGAGATAATTGTAAAATAACTATTAAAGAAAACAGTTTTTTCAAATCAAAATAAAACTTAATAAACAATCCCCTTTCCTTTGATGTTGTTACTTTTGCAAAAACTTTTTTTATGGCAACTAGAAATTGGGAAACACTAAAGAAATATACCGACATCAAGTTTGAATTTTTTGAAGGTATTGGAAAAATAACTATCAATCGTCCACAGGTTTACAACGCTTTTCGTCCAGAAACAAATTTCGAGATTCTAGATGCATTAGTGATTTGTAGAGAAAATCCAGACATAAATGTGGTTGTGTTAACAGGTGCAGGAGACAAAGCTTTCTGTTCAGGTGGAGACCAAAATGTAAAAGGTGTTGGAGGTTATATTTCTGAAAATGGCGTTCCTCGTTTGAATGTATTAGATATTCACAAAGCGATTCGCTCACTTCCTAAACCAGTTATCGCAATGGTAAATGGCTATGCAATCGGTGGTGGACACGTGCTACATGTTGTTTGTGACTTATCAATTGCCTCTGAAAATGCTCGCTTTGGTCAAACAGGACCGAAAGTTGGAAGTTTTGATGGAGGCTTCGGTTCGTCCTATTTAGCGCGTTGCGTTGGTCAGAAAAAAGCACGTGAGATTTGGTTCTTATGTGAACAATATACAGCCGAAGAAGCTGAAAAAATGGGAATGGTTAACAAGGTAGTTCCATTAAGTGAATTGGAAGAAACAGTAGTTGCTTGGTCCAAAACAATCATGAAAAGAAGTCCTTTGGCGATCCGTATGATTAAACGTGCGATGAATGCTGAATTAGACGGTCAACACGGTTTAATGGAATTGGCTGGAGACGCTACCCTACTCTACTATTTAACGGAAGAAGCGCAAGAAGGTAAACATGCTTTTTTAGAAAAACGCGACCCAAATTTCCAACAATATCCTAAATTTCCTTAATTTAATTATATGTCAATTCGCTCATTAGAACCTCAAATTCTTTGGAATCACTTCGCTGATTTAAACGCTGTTCCTCGACCTTCCAAAAAAGAAGAACGTGTGCGTCAATTCATGGTTGATTTCGGAAATAATCTTGGATTGGAAACAATCGTTGATAAAATTGGTAATGTTATTATAAAAAAACCAGCGTCTGCAGGCATGGAAAATCGCAAAACAGTGATTCTTCAAGCACACTTGGACATGGTTCACCAAAAAAATTCAGATACCGTTTTTGATTTCGACACACAAGGAATTGAAATGATTGTAGAAGGAGATTGGGTACGTGCAAACGGAACAACTCTTGGTGCAGATAACGGAATTGGAGTTGCAGCGATTATGGCAGTTTTATCTTCCAATGAAATTCAACACCCAGCTGTAGAAGCTTTTTTCACGATTGATGAAGAAACTGGAATGACAGGTGCAATGCAAATGGATGGTTCCTTGTTACAAGGTGAGATTTTACTAAACATCGACACCGAAGACGACGATGAATTGTCAATTGGTTGCGCAGGTGGAATTGATACCAATACTTCTTACAGCTATTCAGAAGTTCCTGTGAAAGCAAACAGTAAAACAGTTGAAATTTCAATTCGTGGTTTGTTGGGCGGTCATTCTGGAATGGACATCGACAAAGGAAGAGGAAACGCTAACAAATGGATGGCGCGCATTTTATGGGAAATAAGTCAATCAATTTCTCTTCAATTAGTGGCGTTTGACGGAGGAAGTTTACGTAATGCAATTCCACGTGAAGCGACTGCAATTATTGCGATTGAGGCAACTGACGCAAACAAATTTCACGAATTATTCGACCTTCAAGTTGCAACCTTAAAAGAAGAATATCAAAGTATCGAACCAGCAATTAATATTCAAGCAAAAGAAATTACTGCTGCTGAAAAAGCGATGAACGATACTGATTTCAAAAAAATCATCAATTTGATTTGTTCTGTTCACAATGGTGTTTTCAGAATGAGTCCTGATATCGCTGGTTTAGTGGAGACTTCTTCAAGCTTGGCAAGAATCATCATTTCAAATGGTTCATTTACAAGTCAATCTTTACAAAGAAGTAGCGTTGAATCTACAAAATCAGAAGTAGCAATGAACATTCGTTGTGCATTTGAAAATGCAGGTTGCGACGTTGTTCAAGGTGGCGATTATCCTGGATGGAAACCAAATCCAACTTCTTCTATTTTGAACTTGATGGAAAACCTTTACAAAGAACTATACAACGAAGAACCAAAAGTAAAAGCGTGTCACGCAGGTTTAGAATGTGGAATCTTAGGAAAACATTTACCAGGTGTAGACATGATTTCTTTTGGTCCAAACATTCGTGCGGCACATTCACCAGATGAAAAAGTTCAGATTAGCTCTGTTCAAAAATTCTGGGGATACTATATGGAGACGTTGAAGCAAATACCAATTAAATAACTGAAAGATGAAAGTGAAGCGTGAAGAGTGACAGTTGTCTTCGAGAGCCTCAGCCAACTGTTGACTGAGGCTCTCGAAGGCAACAGTTGAATTCATTCTCTCATAAAATCATTCTCTCATTCTCTCA
>RFNX01000155.1 GCA_009926905.1 Flavobacteriales bacterium | reverse complement strand
TCGTTGTGGAAGTGGACGTTGAAAAAGCAACAAATGCCGCTTTTATTTTCAATTACATTTCGCCTCGTGCAACTTGGAAACCTTATTACGACATGCGCAGCGATGGCATTGGAAAACCCATTCGCTTGGAAGCAAAAGCTAATGTTAGTCAAACAACAGGAATCGAATGGAAAAATGTAGACATGGTACTTTCTACAAACGATCCATATCAAAATGCACAAGAGCCAACGTTGAATCCGTGGTACATTTACTACAACAATTATCCGCAACAACGCACTCAAACCGCTCGTGCAATTCCAACTGTAGATTATTCTGGTGAGAAATTACGCGGTGAAGTAATCGATGCTTCATCTGGCGAACCAATGCCGTTTACAAAAGTTTCTTTTTACAACAATCCAAATATTAGTGCAGTTACCAATTTTGACGGAAAATTCGAAATCACTGTTCCAAAAGGAGAAACATATATGAAAGCTTCCTTTGTAGGTTATGGTGACCAAGCTTTACAAATTACAGCGTCTTATTTAAAGTTTTTTATGGTTCCAAATGATGTGGTGATGGACATTCCAGTTGAAGAATTTTATGGTAATGGTGACGGAAGATTTGACAATAGTTATGGTGCAGGAATTGTAAGTTATGATGAATCAGTGCCAGTTCAAGATATGATTGAAGAAAAAGCGATTGATGGTTATTATGAAACGAGTATTCAACAAAGAGGCGAACGAAAAGAAAGAGAAAAAGGAAAACGCGATATGTTTAAACAACAACAAACTTCGGCAAATACTGGCTGGAATTATTCGCCAACGGTTGCAACAGTTGTTCAGAAAAAAGACATGCGCGTTGAGTATACGATTGCTTCAAAAATGACCATTCCAACGGACGGAATGGATCACAGAGTGAGTATTTCAAGTTATGATTTGAACGCGAGCTACGAATATCATGTGATTCCAAAAATGGATCCTAGCGTATATTTAGCAGCTCAAGTGACGGGTTGGGAAAAATTGAACTTGATGAGTGGAGAATCCAACATTTATTTCGACGGAACATTTATGGGCAAATCGTATTTGGATGTGAATTCCACAAAAGACACGCTTTCATTCTCTTTCGGTAAAGACAATAAAATCAGTATTGACAGAACAAGAATCAAAGAAAAATCGAAATCAAGAACAATTGGCAATCGTCAGAAATTTGATGTGACTTGGGAAATTAAAATCAAAAACAACGGTGGGGCAATGATTCCATTGATTATAAAAGATCAATTCCCGATTTCAAATACAGAAGATATCAAAGTGAAACAAGGAAGTTACGACAAAGGAAAATTGGACGAAAAAACATCCATCATTACTTGGTCATTCTTAAATGGAATCACAGGAACTCAAACATTGAATTTTGATTACAGCGTTGATTACCAAAGTGGGGCCGTTCTTTACATCGAGTAATAATTTTTTTAAATATTGATTATGAAAAATTCTCAAATAGTAGCTTCCATTTTCTGTTTCTTTCTTGGCACTACATTACTTGCCCAAACTACAATTTCAACAGTCGCTGAAATGAAAAAAGTGACTGTGTTTTTTACTGGCGCTCAAATTCAGCACGAAGGAAAATTGGATTTGAAACCAGGAAAACAAGAAATCGTTTTTCAAAAATTAACGGACTTCATTGACCCAAATACCGTTCAAGTGAAGGCTCAAGGAGATTTGACAATTCTTTCTGTTCGTACACGCAAAAACTACGAAGATTTGAAAATCGGAAGTGAGCAAATGAAAAGTTTGAATGAAAAACGTAAAGCATTGAAATCAAACGACCAAACTTTACGTGACGAATACACGATTTTGGAAACAGACAAAAATCTTTTGATGCGCAACCGCGACTTGAAAGGCTACAATGATGGCTTGAAAATGAGCGAATTAAAAGATGCTTTGCTTTTATGCATCAAAAATTAGCC
>RFNX01000285.1 GCA_009926905.1 Flavobacteriales bacterium | reverse complement strand
GTGTTAAACACGTAATTCCATGTGCGAATGGTACTGATGCTTTGCAAATTGCAATGATGTCATTAGGTTTAAAACCTGGCGATGAAGTAATAACACCTTCTTTTACATATATTGCTACGACTGAAGTTATTGCTTTACTGGGGTTAAAACCAGTATTTATTGAAGTTGATAAAGCAACATTTTGCATTGATGTGAATGAAATCGAAAAAGCCATTACAACTAAAACAAAAGCAATTGTACCAGTTCATTTATATGGTCAAGCTGCTAATATGAATGCGATAATGGAAATTGCAGCAAAACACAATTTATATGTTGTGGAAGACAATGCGCAGGCGATTGGATCAGATTATCATCTAACAAATGGTTCTGTTGTTAAAACTGGAACTGTAGGTCATATTGGCTGTACCTCATTTTTCCCTTCAAAAAACTTAGGGTGTTATGGCGATGGAGGAGCGATATTTACAAATGATTCTGAACTAGCAAAGAAAATCAAAATGATTGCAAATCACGGTCAAAGTGTTAAGTATCATCACGATGTGGTTGGTTGTAATTCTAGATTAGACACCATTCAAGCTGCCATTTTAAGAATTAAATTGAGACAGCTAGATAATTATATTGATGCAAGAAGATCAGTTGCAGATCATTATGATTCTGTTTTCGGCTCTATTAAAGGCGTAAGTATTCCTTTTCGTTCTGATGATTCAAAACATGTGTTTCACCAATATACATTAATTCTTGAAGGACATAGTAGAGATGGGCTTAGTGAATATCTTGCAACCAAAGACATTCCTTCCATGATTTATTATCCAATTCCAGCTCATCGTCAAAAAATGTTTGAGAGTTTTGGAAGTGCAGATACAAATTTACCAATAACAGATTGGTTAACAGAAAGAGTGATTTCTTTACCAATTCATACAGAAATGCAACAAGAACAATTGTCATACATTACCGACGCCGTTTCTGCATACTTAAACGATTAATCATTTTGGACATTTCTCTAAAATGAAAATATAATGAAATGAAAAGAGTTTTAATTACTGGTGCTGCTGGATTTTTAGGTTCTCATTTATGTGATCGATTCATAAATGACGGCTTCCATGTAATTGGAATGGATAATTTAATTACTGGTAGATTAAAAAACATTGAACATCTTTTTAAGCTTGAACATTTTGAATTTTATAACCACGATGTTTCTAAATTCATTCATGTTTCTGGTGAGCTGGATTATATTTTGCATTTTGCATCACCAGCAAGTCCAATTGACTATTTAAAAATACCAATTCAGACTTTAAAAGTTGGATCTTTAGGCGTTCATAATTGTTTAGGGTTAGCAAAAGCAAAAGGAGCTCGAATTTTAATTGCATCAACTTCTGAAGTATATGGCGACCCAACCGTTCATCCGCAGCCAGAAGAGTATTGGGGAAATGTGAATCCAGTTGGACCAAGAGGAGTTTACGATGAAGCAAAACGTTTTCAAGAAGCAATCACAATGGCCTACCATGAATTTCATGGTTTAGAAACTAGAATTGTTAGAATTTTTAATACGTACGGTTCAAGAATGCGATTAAATGACGGTCGAGTTTTACCTGCATTTATTGGACAAGCATTACGTGGAGAAGATTTGACCATTTTTGGAGATGGCTCACAAACACGTTCTTTTTGTTATGTAGATGATTTAGTAGAAGGGATTGTAAGATTACTATTTAGTAATTATCATTTACCAGTAAATATGGGCAATCCTGATGAGATAACTATTTCTCAATTTGCTGAAGAAATAATTAAATTAACTGGAACAAATCAAAAAGTTGTTTATCAAGATTTACCAATCGACGACCCCAAACAAAGACAACCTGATATTACAAAAGCTAAAGAAATTTTAGGTTGGAAACCTATAGTTGAACGAGCTGAAGGATTAAGTAAAACTTACGACTATTTTAAAAAATTAACAAAAGAAGAATTAATTCAAACAGAACACAATAATTTTGATAAATTTATCCTCAAATAATATGGAATATTACGCACATGAAACTGCAATAGTGGACGACGGTTGCACTATTGGGTCAGGAACAAAAATCTGGCATTTTTCACACATAATGCCTAATTGTACTTTAGGTGAAAATTGCAATATTGGTCAAAACGTTGTAGTTTCTCCTGATGTTATTTTAGGAAATAATGTGAAAGTTCAAAATAATGTATCACTCTACACAGGTGTAATTTGTGAAGACGATGTATTTTTAGGTCCGTCTATGGTTTTTACAAATGTAACAAACCCAAGAAGTGGAGTAAACAGAAGAGGGCAATATTCAAAAACTGTTGTTAAAAAAGGGGCAAGTATAGGAGCAAATGCAACCATTGTTTGCGGACACGATATCGGAGAATATGCTTTTATTGGAGCCGGTTCAGTTGTTACAAAACATATTCCAGCTTATGCATTAGTTGTTGGAAATCCTGCACGCCAAATTGGTTGGATGAGTGAATATGGACATAGATTAGAATTTGATTCTAATGGAACAGCTACTTGTCCAGAAAGTAAAGAAAAATATGAATTAAAAAACAATATAGTTTCCAAAATTAATTAAATGTCAAATAATCAAAAAATACGTTTTGCTGTAATTGGAGCGGGTCATATTGGCAAACGCCATGCAGAAATGATTCGTCGTGATGCTGAAGGAGAGTTAGTAGCAATGGTTGATATTCGTTCAAAAGAAGAATGCAATGCTACTGATTTCGAGGTTCCTTTTTTTAGTACTGTAGATGAATTATTATCAAGCAACTTAGAATTTGAAGTTGTTAATATCTGCACACCAAATGGTTTACACGCTGAACAATCGCTAAAAGCTTTAGAAGCAAAAAAACATATTGTATGTGAAAAACCAATGGGTTTAACAAAAGAAAGTTGCGAAAAAATTATTTTCAAAGCACTTCAAGTTTCAAGGCAAGTATTTTGCGTGATGCAAAATAGATATTCGCCTCCTTCAGAATGGATTAAATCAATTATTTCAGATGGAGTTCTTGGAGATATCTATATGGTTCAATTAAATTGTTACTGGAATCGAGATGCAAGATATTATAAAGTTGGCGGTTGGAAAGGAACAAAAGAACTTGATGGAGGAACATTATTTACACAATTTTCCCATTTTATAGATATTATGTATTGGTTATTTGGTGATATTGACAATATTCAAGGTAAATTTGCAGACTTCAATCATCAAGATACAACAGAATTTGAAGATTCAGGATTGGTTAGTTTTGATTTTATTAATGGTGGAATGGGTTGTATTAATTACTCAACTGCAGTGGCGAATCAAAATTTAGAATCATCAATGACTATCATTGGCAAAAACGGAAGCGTGAAAATTGGAGGTCAATACATGAATGAAGTGGAGGTCTGTAATATAGAAGGTTATGAAATGCCAAATTTAAAGGAATCAAATCCAGCGAATGATTATGGACCATATAAAGGTTCAGCTGCAAATCATAACTACGTAATTTCAAATGTTATAGATACATTAAAAGGAAGAACTTCACCAACAACAAATGCCTTAGAAGGGCTAAAAGTTGTAGATATTATAGAAAGAATATACAAAGTAAGAAATGAACAACTAATCTATACTAAATAACATGAGTACATTAATTTATGACAGACTTGTCAACCACGACGCTAAATTAGCAGTAATTGGATTGGGTTATGTAGGATTACCTATCGCCTTAGAATTCGCAAGAAAAATCAAAGTTGTAGGATTTGATATTAATCAAAGCAGAGTTGATTTAATGAGAAACAAAATCGACCCTAGCAATGAATTAGTTTCAACTGATTTTGATGGTTGTGACATACACTTTACTGCGGATATCAACGATTTAAAAGATGTTCAATTCTTTATTGTCGCTGTGCCAACTCCAATTGACGATGCAAATCTTCCTGATTTAAAACCACTTTTAGGAGCAAGTAAAACTGTTGGTCAAGTTCTTAAAAAAGGTGATTACGTAGTTTATGAATCTACAGTTTATCCTGGTTGTACTGAAGAAGATTGTATTCCGATTTTAGAACAACTTTCAGGCTTGAAATTTAAAGATGATTTCAAAGTTGGTTATTCACCTGAAAGAATCAATCCAGGAGATAAAGAGCATACATTGAAAAATGTAATCAAAGTTGCTTCAGGATGTTGCGAAGAATCATTAGAACAAATTGCTAAAACTTACGAATTAGTAGTTACTGCAGGAGTTCACCGTGCTCCAACAATTAAAGTTGCTGAAGCTGCAAAAATCATTGAAAACACACAACGCGACTTAAACATCGCTTTGATTAATGAGTTGTCTATTATCTTCAATAAATTAAAAATCAACACTTTTGATGTATTAGAAGCTGCTGGAACAAAATGGAATTTCTTGAAATTCTCTCCAGGTTTAGTTGGTGGTCACTGTATTGGTGTTGACCCTTACTATTTAACACATAAAGCGTTACAAGCTGGTTACCATGCTCAAGTAATTATGGCTGGTAGAAATGTAAACGATTCAATGGGAGCTTACATTGCAGATCAAACTGTTAAAAAAGTAATCAAACAAGGTAAACACATTCAATCAACTAAGTTTTTGATAATGGGAGCAACATTCAAGGAAGATGTTAGTGATATCCGCAATTCAAAAGTGATTGATATTGTAAATGAATTAACTTCTTTTGACGTACATGTTGACTTAATTGATCCACATGCGGATACTCATGAGATGGAACACGAATACGGTGTTGGTTTAGTTCAAGAAACCGCTAACGACTACGACGCTATTATAGTTGCAGTAAACCACAAAGAATATGTTGGATTGAATGAATCTTATTTCAAAGGTTTATTAAAAGACGGAGCAGGTGTTTTTGTAGATGTTAAAGGAATTTATAAAGGTCAAATTTCAGATTTAGAATATTGGAGCTTGTAATATGGAAAATTTTCAAAAAAGAATACTGGTTACTGGTGGAGCAGGTTTCATTGGTTCACATTTAGTAAGAAGATTACTACAAAAGTATCCTCAGAACCTTATCGTAAATTTAGATAAGCTTACTTATGCAGGAAATCTAACAAATTTAGAAGACGTTGAAAACCTTCCTAATTATGTGTTTGAAAAAGTAGACATTGTTGATGTAATAGCTTTGAAAGAAGTTTTTGAAAAACATAAAATAACAGACATCATTCACTTAGCTGCAGAATCTCATGTAGATCGCTCGATTGAAGGGCCAATGGAGTTTGTTATGACAAATGTTGTGGGCACTGTAAACCTACTTCAAGTTGCAAAAGATAGTTGGGGTAAAGAAGAAGGTCATGTATTTCATCACGTTTCAACAGATGAAGTTTATGGAAGTTTAGGTGAAGAAGGTTTATTTACAGAAGAAACTTCTTACGATCCAAGAAGCCCATATTCAGCTTCAAAAGCATCTTCAGATCATTTTGTAATGGCTTTTTACCACACTTATGGTTTGCCAATCAAAATGTCGAATTGTTCGAATAATTACGGAAGTCATCATTTCCCTGAAAAATTAATACCGTTGATGATTCACAACATCAAAAATAGTAAACCACTTCCTGTTTATGGTAAAGGTGATAATATTCGCGATTGGTTATGGGTCGAAGACCATGCAAGTGCAATTGATAAAATTTTCCATGAAGGACGAATCGGTGAATCTTATAACGTTGGAGGTTTAAATGAATGGACTAATATCGAATTAGTTCATTTCCTTTGTCGTTTAATGGACAAAAAGCTAGGTCGTGAAGCGGGTGAATCTGAAAAATTGATTACCTACGTAACAGATAGAGCTGGGCATGATAAACGCTACGCAATTGACGCATCTAAATTAGAAAAAGAATTAGGTTGGACTCCATCAATAACTTTCGAAGAAGGATTAGAAAAAACAGTTGATTGGTATTTAGAAAACTCAGAATGGGTTGATAGAATAACAAGCGGGTCATACAAAGAGTATTACCAAAAAATGTATACAAATAGATAATACAAATGGGGCTTTTCAATCTTTTTAAAAAGAAGAAAAACGAAGTATTACCACCTTTTGACATATCGAAATTCAAAGTCGATATACATAGTCACTTGATACCAGGCATTGACGATGGTTCCCAGAATATGGATCAAACCATCGCCATGCTTGCCAAGTTTGAAAGCATGGGATTTAAAAAAATTATTACCACTCCCCATGTAATGTCTGATAGTTATCCAAATAACCGCGAAACGATTTTAGGTGGATTAGAAGACGTAAAAATAGAAATGAAAAAAGTTGGGCTTAAGATTGAATTGGAGGCTGCCGCTGAGTATTATTTTGACGAAACATTAATGGTTAAAATAAAAGAAAAGGATTTACTTACTTTTGGCGACAATTATGTTTTGGTTGAATTTGCTTTTCATTCACCTCCGCAATATTTAGATCAGTTATTTTTTGAAATGCAAACAAGAGGTTACAGACCAGTTGTAGCACATTTTGAAAGGTACATGTATTACCTTGGTAAAATCGATCAAGCAATTGCATGGAGACAAAAGGGAATCAACATTCAGATAAATCTGAATTCATTAACTGGTCATTATGGTCCGGATATCCGCAAACAAGCAGAACGTTTAATTGACGCTGGTGAATTTGATTTTGTAGGAACAGATTGTCACAGAATTGAGCACTTAATGTTGCTTGAAGAAAACCTTCATTTGCCACATTTCCATAAAATTGGGAATTATCTTATCAAGAATTTAGTACTTCAATAAATTACTTCAAACACTTAAAATAATCGTAAGGTTCTTGACATTCATTGCATTGATACAATGCTTTACATGCTGTACTTCCGAATTGACTAACCATTCTTGTATTTCTTGAACCACATTTTGGACACGGAACAACAGTTGGTTCTGCAAACAACACACTCTTATCAACTTCATGTTCTGGCGGTGCAATACCATACTCGCGCAATTTCATTCTTCCGTTTTCAGAAAGCCAGTCTGTGCTCCAAGCCGGAGCTAAAACCAATTCTACTTTTACCGAATCAACTCCTTTTTCTTTTAACTTCGAAAGGATGTCTTCTTCCATTGTTTTCATAGCAGGACAACCACTATAAGTTGGAGTAATTGTAATTAACCAATCTCCATCTATAATTTGAGCATTGCGAACCACTCCCAAATCAATGACTGATAAAACTGGAATTTCTGGATCACTTACCTCTTCAAGCCAACTATAAATTTGGGCTTTATCTACCATTGCATATTAGGATAAGCTCTTTGCATGTATTGCAATTCCGATAATAAATGTCCAAAATGTTCTGAATGTCGTCCTAAACGTCCACCTTCGAATTTCCAATTGTTAGTAGGAATAACAATTGTTGCTTGTTGGAAAACAGAATTGACAGTAGCTTCCCATTCTGAACGAATTCCAGATAAATCAGGTAAAATACCAGTTTTAGTCAATTCATTATCCACTTCATCAGAATAAAACAACTCAGATGAATATCTCCACAAAGTATCCAATGAATTCTGAATTCTAGTGTGGGATTCTTCCGTTCCATCGCCCAAACGAATTATCCACTCAGATGAATGTTTCAAATGGTAGCGTGTTTCTTTCAATGATTTATCAGCAATTGCTGCCAATTGTTTGTCGGAAGAATTTACCAATCTTTCATACAGTGGTTTGCGGAATGCATCAAATAAAAACTGACGCATCATTGTATCGCCAAAATCACCATTTGGTTGCTCAACTAAAAGTAAATTCACATATTCACTTTCAAATCTTAAGAGCCCCAATTTATCACAATCTCTTCCTTTGTCTTCAACCACTCCAGCATAATCTAGGATACTCATTGCTTGACCAATTAAATCCAAAGAAATATTTGTCATTGCGATATCTTCTTCCAAAATCGGACCGTGACCGCACCATTCTGCCAAACGCTGACCAAGAATCAAACTATCGTCTCCTAATCGCAATAAAAAGCGAAATAAAGCTTCATTCTTCATAGCTTACATGTGTTTGATTCCTTCATGTACTTCGTAAAAAGTAGGATGACGGAAAATTTTAGTATCGGAAGGTTCAAAATAAGCATCGGCATCGGCTGGATCATTTGCATGAACGTAGTTAGATTCTACGACCCAAATACTAATTCCTTCTGACCTACGTGTATACACATCTCTTGCATTATCTAAAGCCATAGTTGAATCTGCAGCACGCAAACTACCAACATGTTTGTGATTTAGACCTTGCTTACTTCTGATAAAAACCTCCCAAAGAGGCCATTCGTTTGTTGACATGATTGCTATTTTTTAAATATAATTAAGCAGATTTTCTACTTGCTCTTTTTTCAGCAAAAGCCATTGCGGCCTCCCTAACCCATAATCCGTTTTCTTTTGCTTTTCTTCTTGCATCAACTCGCTGCTTGTTACATGGGCCGTTTCCACCTACCACTTGCCAAAACTCATCCCAATTAATTGGACTGAAATCGTAGTGACCTGTTTCTTCGTTCCATTTCAAATTTGGATCTGGTACTTTCAATCCAATCAATTCTGCTTGTGGAACGGTTGCATCTATAAAATTTTGACGCAATTCATCGTTAGACAAACGTTTGATTTTCCATTTCATTGATTGCGCTGAATTTGGCGATTCATCATCATTTGGTCCAAACATCATTAATGCTGGCCACCAAAAACGATTCAAAGCTTCTTGCGCTAATTGTTTTTGTTCGGGACTTCCATTTGCCAATGTTGTCAACAACTCATAACCTTGACGTTGGTGAAATGACTCTTCTTTACAGATTTTCACCATTGCACGAGCATAAGGTCCGTAAGAGCAACGACACAAAGCAACTTGATTCATAATTGCAGCTCCATCTACTAACCATCCAATTGCACCAATATCCGCCCAAGAAACAGCTGGATAATTGAAAATTGAAGAGTATTTTGCTTTCCCAGAATGCAAATCATCAATAGTTGCTTCTCTGTCTGCACCTAAAGTTTCGGTTGCACTGTATAAATATAAACCATGACCAGCTTCATCTTGAACTTTTGCCAACAATACAGCTTTCCTTCTAAGGTTGGGTGCACGTGTTATCCAATTTGCTTCTGGCAACATACCAACAACCTCAGAATGTGCATGTTGAGACATTTGTCTTATTAACGTTTTGCGATAAGCATCGGGCATCCAATCATTCGGTTCGATTTTAATTTCCTTGTCGATTTTGTCTTGAAATTTTTGTTCAAGCTCAACTGATTCTAAAACTCTCATAAGTGCTGATTATTTTACAAATATATTAATTAATGATGCATAATAAATATGACGTAAATCATAAACATTACAATCATTCAAAAACAAATTATTGGTTCAAATGTTTAACTTTGGTGCTTAAAATTCATTGGAATGACACCTAAATTTCACAATCTCACAGTTAAAGATATAAGAAAAGAAACAAGAGATACTGTTTCTATCTCTTTTTTAATTCCAGAAGAATTAGAATTGGATTACCATTTCGAATCAGGACAATATTTAACATTGAAAACAAGCATTAACAATGAAGAAGTTAGAAGGTCTTATTCGCTGTGTTCTTCCCCTTTTGAGAAAGAATGGCGTGTAGCCGTGAAACAAATTGAAAATGGCGTTTTCTCTACGTATGCCAATAAAGTATTGAAAATTGGAGATAAATTAGATGTAATGACTCCAGCAGGAAACTTCAAAGTGACGACTGGCACTAACAAAAAATCGTATGTTCTTTTTGCAGCTGGAAGTGGCATTACACCAGTTTTTTCTATAGCAAAAACAATTTTAGAAGATGAAAATGGCGATGTGACCTTATTTTATGGAAACAAAGGATTTCATGGAATCATTTTCAGAGAAGAACTAGAAGCTTTGAAAAATAAATATTTGGATCGTCTTCGAGTAATACATATTTTCTCTCGAGAAAGTCCAGGTAATAAAATTCAAAAAGGAAGAATAAACAAGGAAAAATGTGGTGATTTGTACAATGCCTTTTTGAAAAATCAAAACATAGATGAAGTTTTCATTTGCGGTCCAGAAGATATGATTTTGAATATCAGAGAATCTCTCATTGAAAACGGTGTTGAAAGCTCTAAAATTCATTTTGAGTTATTCGCAACGAATATCAAGAAAGAAAAGAAAATAGAAGTAATTGGCAAAGAATCGCCTTCATTTGCTTCGAAAGTTCAAATAATTGTTGATGGTGATACAATTGATTTTGAGTTAGATTCAAACGGTTTAACCATTTTGGATGCTGCACAAGAAGCTGGAGCAGATTTGCCTTTCGCATGTAAAGGTGGTGTTTGTTGCACATGCAAAGCAAAAATATTAGAAGGTTCAGCGAAAATGGACGTGAATTACGCATTAATGCCTGACGAAGTTGAAAATGGCTACATTTTGACGTGTCAAGCGCATCCAACAAGCGAAAAATTATTAGTTTCATTTGACGATTAAGAAAACATGGGAATATTTGATTTATTTAAAAAGAAGGAATTCAAACCTAAGGGGAGCAAAGGATTTCACGAGGTTAGCATAAGCATCACTAGATTAACAAAAGAATCTGTGCAGGTTACATTTGAGATTCCAAGCGAGTTAAAAAATATGTTCGAATTTATTCCAGGACAATATGTAAATGTTGAAGTATTCTTAAATGGAAAAAATCAACGTCGTTCCTACTCTATTTGTAGTGGTAAAAACGAAGCGCTTTCTATTGCTGTTAAAGCAATTGACAAAGGATTAGTTTCTAACTGGTTCAATTCTGAAGCAGTTTCAGGTGATGTCATTCATATTTCTAAACCTGAAGGTGGATTTCATTTAACGAGCGAACAAAAAAATGTTGTTGCAATCGCTGCTGGAAGTGGCATCACACCTATTCTTTCTATTGCAAAAAGTTTGGAAGGAAACGGAAATTTGAATTTGTTTTTTGGTAATCAAACCACTGAAAAATCGATTTTCTTAAATGAACTTAAAGCATTATCTTGTGTAAAAGGCACTTACTACTTGAGCCAAGAACAAAAAGAAGGGTACAAATCTGGAAGAATTACGAAAGAACATTTCACAGAAGAAATCAAAGCGAATTTAGAAATTTTGAAAGCCGATTGTTTCTTAATTTGCGGGCCTGAAGGTTTGATTAATGACACAAAAGATGTGCTTAAATTCTTTGGAGTTCAAGATTCTAAAATCAAATTTGAATTATTTACCACTCCAACAGCTGCACCTGAAACCAAAAAAGAAATGAATTTCAAAGGGAAAAGTCAAATTAAAGTAATGCTTGACCACGAAATCACTTCTTTTGAAATGCAAGTTCCTGGGGGTACAATTTTGGAAGAAGTTGAAAAATCTGGTTTAGATGTTCCGTATTCTTGTCGCGGAGGTGTTTGTTCTTCTTGTAAAGCAAAAGTTTTAGAAGGAGACGTTGCAATGAAATTAAACTATTCATTGACTGATGAAGAAGTAGCAAAAGGGTTTGTTTTAACTTGTCAATCGATTCCACAAAGCGAAAAAGTAACCATAAGTTTCGATGAGTAAAAAAATCGTAATAGTTGGTGCAAGCAGAGGAATTGGTGAGGCACTTGTGAAACGTTTTTCTCAGCTCGAAAATACTGAAGTGTATGCACTCTCACGCAATATTGAGAAAATGCAAGTCGCGTTTTCAGATTTAGAAAATGTAAAATGTTTTCCGTTTGATTTAGCTTCGAATGTGCAACAACAAGCAACTTTCATTTTTAATGAAATTGGAGCTTTTGATATTTTAATCAATAATGCAGGTTACTTGGTTAATAAACCTTTTCCTGAAATCACACATGAAGATTACACACTTTCCTATCAAATCAATGTGATTGGAGTGATGGAAACGGTTCAAAGTGCTATAAAACACTTGAATAACACTAGCTCTCACATTGTCAATATCAGTTCAATGGGAGGATTTCAAAGCAGCTTGAAATTTCCAGGATTGACAGCCTATTCCACCTCAAAAGCAGCACTTTGCAGTTTTACTGAATTGTTTTCTGAAGAATACAAAGATACGTCGATTGTGATGAATTGTTTGTGTCTTGGGTCTGTTCAAACTGAAATGTTAGAAGAGGCGTTTCCGGGCTACAAAGCACCATTAAAACCTGAAGAAATTAGCGAGTATATTGTTGTATTTTCTTTATCCGCAAATCAATTTATGAAAGGAAAAATCATTCCACTTTCATTAACAAATCCATAATGTTTGCTTATTAATTATTTTTTCTTAATTTTAGTACACAGAATAAGAAAATGATAAAACGAATACTTCTCTCCATCATCGTTTTAGTCTCAGCAATAAACAGCTTTGGGCAAGATGTCCATTGGTCACAATTCAATGACAATCAATTGTATCAAAACCCAGGTCAAGCTGGTCACTTTGATGGTGATTACCGATTCATAGGAAATTACAGAAATCAGTGGAAAAGCGTAACAATCCCTTTCAGTACTTTTGCTATGTCGGCGGATGCGAAATTCAAAAACTACGGTGTTGGTTTATCCATGTTTCACGATCAAGCTGGAGATGGAAAATTTCAAACGCTAGAAATACAAGGTAATTTTTCTTATTTATTCAAACTCACTAAAGATTCCAGTCATGTTATTCGTCCAGGAATAAATATTGGATTGAATTCAAGGCAAATAAACTGGAACAATTTATATTTTGATAGTCAATACAATGGCTACATTTTTGATCCAAATGCAGCTACAAATGAAAATTATCAAAACGACCGCAAATCAAATTTCTCCATTGGCTTAGGCGCTATGTATGAATGGCGGAAAAACGAACGATTTAAGGTGCTTTCAGGAATTGGAATGTACAATTTAAACCGCCCTAACCAAGGATTTTACACTGAAAAAATTCAACGAGATGTTCGATTGGTGATTTTTGGTAAAGGAACATTTAAAATTAACAGAATGTGGGATGCAGTTCCAAGCATTCAAATTTCGACGCAAGGAGTTTACAGGGAAATTATTCTGGGTGGTTCTGCAAAATATTATTTAACATTTAAACCAAAAGTTTATCAAGCACTCTATGGAGGAATTTGGTACAGAAATCGGGATGCAGCTTATTTAACTTTTGGTTATGACTACAAAGATCTGTTCGTTGGGGTTAGTTACGATATTAATTATTCTAAATTAGTTCCTGCAAGCAACGCACGTGGTGGAATTGAGTTCGCAGTTAGATACATTATCAGAACATTCAAACCAAAACGTATCATTCATCGCGTATGTCCAGACTATATCTAATTGTTTTTTTCTTTTTTTCTTGCAGCTATTCGTTCTCTCAAGCCAAATTGAAACAAATCGTTGCGTTCGCTGATGAGCAATATAAAAAAGGAGATTATTATTATGCCCTTGATTATTATAAGCAAGCACTAGCGATAGACTCCACCAATTTGGAACTTTTATGGAAATATGCCGAAACACATAGAGCATATAAAGATTATGTTCAAGCTGAAAAATATTACGGAATTGTTTATGCACGTGATACAGATTCAAAATATCCAGCAAGTATATTATTTTATGGTTTAATGCAAAAGCAAAACGGAAATTATTCTAGAGCTTTTGAAACGTTTAAGTTAGCAAAGCGAAAATTCGAAGAAGACAAAGAACAATATTCTTACAAAAAAGCAAATCAAGAGGTGGAAGCTTGCGCATGGGTAATAAAAAATTATTCGGATACCATTTCTCCTTTGAAACATTTGCCATTAACTGTCAACTCATATGATGCTGAATTTGGGCATACGGTTAGAGACAATAAACTCATTTTTTCTTCCTTAAGATCAGATTCAATTAAAGAAAAAAATCAAGAAGTTTATACAAAAACTTATAAAACTAGACTTTACTCTTCTGATATTTCTAATAACGAGTACACTCAAAACAAACAGATTAAAGATTTATTCATCCAAAAAATGAGCACAGGAAATGGAACTTTTTCGCTTGATGGAAAGCGTTTTTATTTTAGTTTGTGTCAAGACGAAAGTTACAATTATAAATGTAAGATCATGGTTGCTAACTATGATAATGGTAAATGGTCAAAAATCGATTCTCTAAAGGGCGACATCAATATCAACAGTTCAAATAATACAATGCCTTTTGTTGCAAAACTTAATAATGAAGAAGTTTTGTTCTTCACTTCCGACAGAGAAGGGACTAAAGGTGGATTGGACATTTGGTATGCGAAAATTGAAAAAGACAATCAATTTGGTGAAATCACGAATGCAGGCTTAGTAAACTCAATTGATAATGAGTTAACTCCTTGGTACGATACACTGCAAAAAAGACTTTATTTTTCTTCTTCTTGGCATTATGGATATGGCGGTCATGATGTTTTTTATTCCAATTACAATGGGAAAAAATTTGCTACTCCTGTGAATGCTGGTCTTCCAATAAACAGTCAAGCAAATGATCAGTATTTCTTTAAACACAATGACACGGCCTATATTTCCTCGAACCGGATTGGAAGCTATTATGCCAAAAACCCAACATGTTGCAGTGATATTTTTGCAAGCTATCCTCCAAAAAAAATCGAAGTTAAAAAAGAAATTGTCGAAACTAAAATCGAACCTGAAATTGAGAATGTTCCTGAAAAAATCATTGAAACTGAAAATCAAAAACGTATTAAAGAACGCTTGCCAGTAACAATCTATTTTAGAAATGATGAGCCGGATGCATCTTCGTATTCAACTACAACTAAACAAAATTACATTAACACTTACAAACTTTATACAGAACGTTATATTGTTTATAAAACAGAGGTTGTAAAAGGATTAACACCTGAAGTTGCGGCACAAAAACAAGCTGATTTAGATTTATTTTTTAAGAATAATGTTGACAAAGGTGCGGCTGATTTACTGTATTTAACAAATTTGATTAAGGAAGAATTAAAAAATGGTTCGGTTGTAACTTTAACAATCAAAGGATTCGCGAGTCCAGTTGCGAAAACAGACTACAATGTCAATCTCACAAAAAGAAGAATTTCATCTTTAACAAACTACTTTTCAGAATACAATGATGGCGAACTAAAAGATTACATAAAAGGTAATGCGTCAACCGGAGGAAAATTATTGTTTGCAATTGCACCTTTCGGAGAATATACAGCCGATCAAAAAACAAGTGACAATGTTAGAGATCAAAGTAACTCTGTCTATTCCAAAGAGGCTGGTATTGAACGGAAAATTCAAATCGAAAATGTAAGTTTTGACAAAGGAGAAAAACCCTTTCCAATTGAAAGTTTAAACCCAGTTTTTACTGCTGGAGAAGTTAAAAAAGGAGATAAAATTACCGGAACTTTTAAGATTGATAATATTAGCACTGAAAACATAGAACTCGAGTTGGAAAATTCAGACACGGCAGTCCAAGCAAATTTCAATTCCACTAATGTTGCACCAAAATCAAGTGCAATTGTTACTTTTGTGGTCGAAACGCAATCTATGTCAGGACTTTCTAAAAATAGTTTCAAAGTGAAAGTGAAAGGATTCCAAGATAGCATTGAGTTTTTTATTACATCAGAAGTTAAATAAAACAACAACTATTGTGTCAGAAACCATACTTGATAAACAGAATACTGAAAAAATAAAAAAACCCAGACTATTGTTCATTGATATGGCAAGAAGTTTTGCAATTTTATTGATGATTGAAGGACATTTTACAGGAGCAGCTTTAGGGAAACAGTATAAAAGTGATGATTATTTTCTGTATAAAATTTGGCATAATTTACATGGATTAACTTCTCCCCTTTTTTTCACAGTTACGGGTTTGATTTTCGTTTATTTGCTAATGGGCACTAAAACTGAGGAGCCATTCTTTCAAAATTCACGCGTCAAAAAAGGTTTTAAAAGAGTAAGTGAACTACTGTTTTGGGGGTATTTGATTCAGTTAAATCTATTTGATATTTTCAAATCTATTCGGAATGGTATTGAATTTCATTTAGAATGGCTTTATGCATTTCATGTTTTACAATCAATCGGAATAGGAATTTCGCTTTTACTTTTGATTTATGGCCTACGGCAACTTTTGAAAAAGGGAGAAATTTATTGGTATTATTTAATTGCAGGATTAATAGTTATGGTTCTTTATTCTCAATTAAAAGCCTATGTTCAAGCTGATGAACTTCGAATTGCTGGCGTTGCTAATGGAAAGCCACATTATTTACCTTCAGGTTTTCCAGAAATTATTCAAAATATGTTTTACGGTCGTTATTCTGATTTTAATATCCTTCGGTATGTTGGATATGTATTGTTAGGAGGAATGGTTGGTGCAATTATACGAAAATATGAAACCAAAACTAAAAATTGGTGGTTTGGATTGACTTTTCTTATTGTTGGCATTGTACTTAATGGACTACAACCAATATTATATGAATTAGATGACATTAACGAATGGTTGGGTTTATGCCAGCATAGTAATTTAGTACTTACAACTACATCTTTTGGAAGATTCGGGCAAGTTGTAAGTATTGTTGGAGTATTAATGCTTGTAGATGCTAATTTTAAAGTGAATGCGCCATTGTTTTTAAAGCTTGGTCAAAATACTTTACCGATTTACGTCATACATGTTATAATACTTTATGGAGGAATTTTTGGTTTCGGTTTAAAACCTGATGTAATCAATAACAACTTAAATCCTTACTCTGCATTTTCAGTTTCAATAATGGCAATGTTATTCTTTACAATTATGGTAAAATACATCGAACCTTTAGAGGAATTCTACGATAAATGTTTAGGATACGTTTTCTTTTGGAGAAAGAAAGCTTAGTTTTTTCGCTTTACCTCTGACTTTCTTGAAGGCTTTGATTTTGATCTTTTAATTGGTTTCAAAGGAGCTGTGTATTTAATCTTTTTTGTATAATTTCTTATACCACAATCTTCTTCAACTGTTAAACTCACAATGTACTTACCTGGCTTCTTATAAAAATAAACCAATTCTTTATCATGTTTAATGGTTCCATTTCCAAGATTCCATGTGATTTTTGCAAGATTAGAATAATTAGCTTTCAAGCTCACTTTATATTTTCCTTGCGGAGTTCGTTCTTCAATAATCTCAAAATAATTTTTATTCAACCCAAATTGGTTTAGATTAGAAAGAACATAAGTTGATGCTTCTTTTTGAATAATTGTTGCTAATTTTGAGTCAATTGTGGATGTAACTGCTCCTTCTATAGATTCTCTAAAAACTGCTGCATAAAATGTGCAAGCTGCTAAATAAGATCCGTTTTTATTTGGATGTGCATCATCTTCAGAATATAAATTAATATCGGGATATTTCTCACGAATGTTTTTCCAAACAACACCTACAGGAACAATTGGAACGTCGTAGCATGTTCCTAAATAACAATAGCCATTAATAATGTTTGTAGCCATTTTCTCATAGGTATTGTTTTCTAGCATTTCAGAATAACCATTCTTATATCCCCAAGTTAAATAAAAAAGCATGTTTGTACAAGCGTTATTAGCTTTTACTGAATCCACTATTCGATTTAAATAAGGCAAGGTTTCTTTATCAATTTTATCATAACCTAAAGATAATTCCCTTGAAAAACCTTGTAAAACAACGTAATCCCATTTTCTGCTTCTTATTGCCTCGTACATGTCGTCTCGAGTCGTATGAACATTAAAACTCGCACCTGAACGTGTGTTCATTTCAATATAAATAGGCTTTTCTCTGTCTTTACACAATTTCTCAAAGATTTTTGGCATGACATTCATGTGTGTATATGAATTACCGATAAACAAAATACTTAAAGAATCCGTTGTAGCTGCTTTTAATGATTGTGAGCTTAAAAAAAGCAAAGTAAAAAGAGCAATTTGTTTCATCATCGCAAAGAAGTTTTCGAAATCAAATCATGAGATTGACCTTAAATTATTTTGTAAGTAAAGCCTGTAATTCAAGAAAACGATTTGAGTCAAGTTTTATTTTAGGACGACTGAAATTCATATCGTCAATTGAATTAATTGGAATCAAATGAATATGTGCATGTGGTACTTCTAAACCAACAACTGACATTCCAACTTTTGTACAAGGAATGTGCTTCTTAATTTGAATTGCTACTTTCTTCGCGAAAATAATTAATTCGCTTAAATCGGTATCATTTAAATCAAAAATGTAATCTTCTTCGATTTTTGGAATTACCAAAGTATGTCCTTCTATCAGCGGATTAGCATCCAGAAAAGCTAAATGTTTATCATCTTCAGCAATGATAAAACCTGAAATTTCTCGATCTATTATTTTTTTGAAAATGGAACTCATTATCTTGTTATGTCCAATATTTCGAAATTCATATTTCCAGCGGGGGTCTGAACTTCAGCTATGTCGCCGACTTTTTTACCAAGCAATCCTTTTCCCATTGGAGAATCCACTGAAATCTTTCTTTGTTTGATGTCGGCTTCATTCTCTGCTACTAACGTATATTGAACTTCCATTCCATTTGCTTGATTCTTTATTTTCACATTGGAAAGGATAAAAACCTTGGAATTATCCATGTGAGTTTCATCAATCAATCTTGCATTCGCAACAATAGCTTCCATTTTTGAAATTTTCATTTCTAGAATTCCTTGTGCCTCTTTAGCAGCATCATACTCTGCGTTCTCAGATAAATCACCTTTATCTCTTGCTTCAGCAATTTGCTCTGAAATTGAAGGGCGTTCAACTGTTTTTAAATGATACAACTCATCTTTCAATTTTTGTAATCCCTCTGCCGTGTAATAATTTATTTGAGACATAATTTGAGAATTTAAATAAACAAAAAACAAGAGAGCCCAAAATGAACCCTCTTGACTTTTACAAATTTAGTAATTTTATTTTAAACTGATTGTCGCTCCAACTGTATGAATGATACCAAAAACACCTGCGAAACGAACACAATATTCAAGACCTATTGCATTTTTCTTTTTACCAGCTAAAGCATCAACTGAAAATCCAGCTGTTGGTCCAACCAAAGCGTTCGAACGATTTTCTGCATTCAAAAGATTTTTTTCATAACAATAACCTGCTCGAATGTTGAAAGCTAATTTTGATGATGTCATTGCGTAATCCAAACCTATTCTATATTGATCATTCATAAATGAATTTGCTTGAAAACCTAAGGCTAAATTCAATTTATTTGATTCATTAAAAATGAAATCATAAGAACCACCTATGGATAATAAAGATGGCATTTCAAAAGTTGCTGATCGTTGCTCCAAAGAGGCGATGTATCCAGTTGAAACGTAAGTTACTTGTTGTGCTAAACCATCTCCTTTATATTTCATGACAGGCCCAACATTTTTAAGTGCAATACCGAACTTAATTTGATCGTTCTCACCAGTCACATAGCGAATTCCTGCGTCTATAGCTATACCGTTGGCTTTCAAGTTTGAAATATTCTCTGAAATAACTTTGAAGTTGATTCCGCCATAAATGCTAGATGAAAACTCACGAGCGTAACCAATATTAAATACATTTGCTCTTGGTGAAAAAGTACCAATATTACCTTCTGGATTTGCTACAGTTGTAATTGGAATATCCCCAAAATTCATTGATTGAATACTTACTGCTATTACATCAGATTCTGATATTCGTTGAGCTATTCCTGCGGCATTTAATCCAATTCCAGCTGAACCTAACCAATTCGTATAATTGAATTTGATTTGCGTTTTATCTGTAAATGCTAATCCGGCAATGTTAGAGAAAGTAGCTTCTAAACCATTTGTGTTTGCATAAGCCGCGTCTGCAATCGCTGAGCTACGTGCCCAAGGATTGATCAATAAATGCGATGCTCCAGCTGATCCTACTCGGTCTTCATTTCCAGCATAAGTTGCAACTGAAGAAACCAAAAAAAGACCCAGTGTTATTTGTTGAACTAAACTTTTCATATTGTCTATCAAAAATTAATTAAATACCTTGTAAATCTACTTGTCTCATTCCTCCGAAGAATTTCAAAATAACTTCGCCAACTTCTGGAACTTCCACATGAATTAAATAAATACCTCCAGCTACAGGAATTGCCTTATTATTTGTTAAATCCCAATCTAAAGAAGTGACAGGACTATCTTTTTTAAACGTTCTAACCAATTTTCCATTTGAAGTATAGATTCTTACGGTACATTTCTCAGGTAGATTTGTGATTTTTACCTTGGTTTCAATTCTTGTTCTTTCATATTCAGAGAAAGCATAATATGGATTAGGAACGATGTTTATCATCTTTAACGCCTCTTTCAATTGATCTTTTGATGCAACCACAGTTGCTATTTCATCCATACTCCAAGAATACATAGGTTTACCTCCATTCTCACCTGATCCAACAAAGTTTTTAAACTCTTTATTGATACGCAATTTTATTGTAACATCAGTTGATAACAAGGTTTGATCTGTATTTAATAATGGATATGCAATCCAAGATAAACTACCATACAACTCACGTTTAGCCGCTGCATTGTTTGTTTCAACCTCCAACCATTTTTGGTATAACAAATTTGTAGCGTTAGTTTCAGCTTGATTTGGAATATATGCTGGGAAGTCATACCCTGAAACATAGCCATTAATTGTTGCTTGGTTGTATCCAAATACATAAATCGGATGCATACCTCCCATAAGTGGAGTACCAACGTTACTTACTATTCTGTCTGTTGGATTCCAAATCATATCTGCTCCATTTTCACCGCCAAGGAAAGAGTTTTCTCCAAATGCCATGTACAAACGGGCTCCAGATTCTAAATCTACAGCATAACCTGGGAACCAACCCATACCAGTTCCTGTTCCGTCTGCTATACCATTTTTATCTACACTTTGACTTTTGCGCATTGCCCCTGACTTAGCACCACCAATATTTAACGATTCTGTTCTTCCGAGTTCAATTACTGGACATCGCGTCCATTTACTTTTATCACTTGTTATTACTATGTTAACACTTGGCAAGAAACTAATTGAAGCGTTTGCCTTAGACGCACCTGGGGCACTTGCTGAATTATAGTAAGCTAAAGGCATGTAATCAGCTTGATACCCAACCAATCTATGAGGCGCAATTGTTCCGTTTAATATACTTTCATATTTTTGAGCGGGATCTGCTCCTAGTTCATCTTTGTAATTTACAGCATTCAGATACTCAGCAACATTAGGTGTCGAATTAGTATCCTTGTAATCTCCAGATCGTATCCAATTAGTTGGGAAAAAAGCATCATTATCTTGAACCCCACTTAACCATCTTTTTGATGAATCAGCAAACTCAATAGATGATTCAATCATATCAGTAAATTTAGCAGCAGGATTACCAGAACCACTAGGGAAATAATATTTCTCTTGATAAATTTGAACCGAGATTCCCCACTCAGGAATTATTTGTTCATTGTTTACAGCAATTGTTCTTTCAGAAGACACTGAATCAATGATGTTTCCACCTTTTTGATCATATCGGTAAATAACCCAACTAGCTGTATCCGCAGCATTACCAGTTGTACCTACATTATAGTCACGGAACTTGCATTCAAAATAACCGTTAGCTAAATTTAATGGATCAACTACTTTAATATTAATTGGACCTTTTCCGTAGTCATAAGTTGGATTTTCCATGAATCCATCTTCAATAATAGAAGCCAAGGAAGAACTTGTAAGTTCTAATGATCGATTTCCATTTCCATATCCATCCAAACGTGTGATTTGTGGAGATGAACCATATTCAATTAATTGTTCAGTTCCGCCAGCTTCAGGAATTGGATTATGAGGTACTGCAGGTATTGAGCTAATCGCTGTTCCGTCATAATTCAAACGAGAGGAGATAAATGGTATTTTTTGACCGTCTAATAAAGTAGCATCGTTTGGATCATATTTTTTGAATTGATTGTATGCATAAGCAATTGCTACATAATAATAGGTTTTATGATTCACTAAGGTTCTATTTCCTTGAGCAAATTGATCTTCTGTCACTTTAAAACTATGTTGAATACCTTTATTTGCTCCATTAACTTTTTCAACTGGAACCGAGAATCCGAGGTTTTCATCAAACTCAAAATTAATAATTCGTCCAATATTATTTTTGATGTCGCATTGAGCAACTAAACGAGCTTTAGTTGGATCAGTTATATCTGCAATTGAAACATCAGTACTTTTCAATTGAAATATTTGATATCCTTCAAAACGGTAGTATCTATCAACAGTTGGATCAGGAATATTTATTTCATCCATTTCAGAATATGCTTCTTGATAATTGTTAGACGAAGAAGGATTTTCCAACACCAATATCAATTCATTTTCTAATTCTTGAATTGTCAATTTTGGAGCATCTGGAGGAGAAAGAATTTTAAAACATGCATCAAATAAAGCTTGTGCTTTTGTATCGGCTCTTTTCATTGCATCAACAGACGCAAACAAATTACCATCAGTACTTCTTCCATAAACAATTCCAACTGTAATGTTATTTATAGCACCCGGACGTAAGGTAAAAGGACCTGCTGATTGAACAAAACGTCTATCACCACTAGGATTGTTATTTGTAGATTCATCCCATCCATTTGGAAATGCCCCAGACATATCCACTCCATTTGTTGACCAATGAATAGGGTCAGATGTTCCAGGAAACATGTAGCTTGAAGGCGCGGTGGTAACACCAATCGAACCAACATAACCCAACCCACCATAAAACATTTGGGAACCATTCGCCCAAAGTCCTTGCATAAAATTGTAATATTCAGAAGCAGATCCCGGGTCATTATATGGATAAGCAGATGTTGATGTATAATATGAAAATCTTCTCATACCAAAGCGTTCATTATCAATAATACCATCCGAGTAACCAATTCCAATTCCTTTGTAAACAATACCACCATTTGCTAAAGCATCAATAACACTTGGAACGATATCTGTTTGTGTAGCCTCATCAAAATAGGGACCTGGATTATCGATACCATCACCATCTTGATAAGGACCTTCAAAAAAGTCACAACCTATTGCTGGAGGATTCTCACCATAGCCCAATCTTCCACCATCGCTTTGATCGTTATTGTCGCCATTAAATGTATAACCTAATCCTCGAGAAACATCACAACCAACATAATCATCTGCATAATTTCCTAAATCGCAGTCTAAATATTGAGCAAAGTATGTGTTAAACAAGGTTTGTGTTCCTCTATTTATTAATTCATAGTTATAAAACGTCATTCTATTTACCTCATCATTTGTTGCAAATGAGAATGCCTGAGCACGAATTTCCATTCCAATTGGATCACCATTCGTTTCAGTATGAATGTTACCTTTATCATTAAATACCCACCAATGCGTTTCGTCACCGTATAAAGAAACGCGTCTATCTACTCCACATTCAATATCATCACGACCTAAAATGTCATCGTACCAAGGATGATCACCATTGTCTGGGTTATAGTTTCCATCTCCATCTCTATCATAGAAAGGAGCTAAGAAATAATCTTGTCCACGTGAAACATCACCATGGGCAGGCCAGCTATATATTCTATTTAATTCATCGTTGGATGGTTGAACTACGTCATCACAACCTTCAGTTGTAATTCCAGCATTACATTCCCACCATATATTGAAACGAATTACTTCTGCTTTTCTTATTGTATAAAATTTATCATAAGCTAAACACTGATCTGGATCAATATTAGCTTCTCCAAAATCCCTTACTGCATTGTCACCTACTGGACTACCTGGATTATATGTTCCAGTACCCGGGGTAACGGTTAAAGGACCAGGCCAAAAATCATTTCCTGAACGGAATCTTAATGCAGCCAGCTTTAATTGACCGTTAACGTCTGTGCCACCCATCCATAATGCTCCAGCAAAAATGGCAAATCTATTGCTACCTTTGGGTACTTCATAAGCTGAAACACTCGCAGCACGATTTTGAAACATACTTCCACCTTGTTCTATCAGTGCTTTTACATCGTTAAACTCCATTGTAAGTTTCGATGTTGCTGGACTACAGTTTGCTCCTTTTGGATTGGATTTTACTTTACCAGGTTTGTCATTCGGGCCATAATATCCAAAGGCATTTGAGTAGAAAAAACCAATACCTAAAACGATTGCAACTATTTTACTTTTCATATTTCTATGTATTTCTTTATTATCTTAAAAATCAAATTTAACACCTAATCTAATTGTTCGAGGCGAACTAATATTGAATGGATTTTGGATTTTCATTGAGTAGTAATCTCTAAATGATTGCTCATCTATTTGATTTTGTATTGAAGTCTGGCTGGATGCTGCTTGTAAGAAACCATCATCATTCCAGTTACCTGTAGCTCTATAAACATTCAATACATTAAATTGATTGAATAAGTTGGTTACACGTAAGTAAATATTTAAAAATGCAACTTTCTTTTTGTTTACATCTTTTTCCTTCTTGTTGAATTCCAAATTAATTGTCTTGTCAAGCTGTAAATCCAATCTGTAAGACCAAGGTAAACGCGATCCATTTAATGTACCATTCAATCCAGCTGTTAAATTTCCAATTCCTTCGTCTGTAATAAAAGTTTGAGAAGAATAGGGAGAACCAGAATAAATATTTGAGAATAAGTTTAAACCAACATTCTCAAGTAGTTTTGTTTTTCCAACCATTGGTCCATTGTAATCCTCTCCTTCTCCATATCGGTAATCAAATGTTATTGCAAAAGCATGTCTTTGATCATAAGAATATGGGAAAATATTTCTCAAGTTTGGTAAACCTGCATTCACTAATGAACTTGCTGAAGTAGCATCTGAACCTGTTCCATCGGCAAATTGTAATGTGTAGTTAGCTGTCATACGAATGTTTCCTGTTTGTCTTAAGTCGTAAGAAATCGTCATACCTTTTACTGTACCAAAGTCTCTGTTACCATACGTTTTGTAC